>LKMY01000012.1 GCA_001564205.1 Nanohaloarchaea archaeon PL-Br10_U2g5 | reverse complement strand
TAGACGAGGACGACGAGGGCGAGGTCTCTTTTGGCGAGAGCTCCGACGCCGAGCGGCGGATGACCCCGGATATCCCGAAGGCCCCCTCGGTGAAGACGTTCGACGACGGCGGTAACTTCGAGGGCGCGAGCGACGTCGACTCGAACACGCTTCGGGCGTTCGTCGTCGCGGTGATCTACGCCAACATCGCCGTTCTCTTCGTCTTTCTCGGCCCGATGGTGTGGTACTTCGAGGGGTGGTCACAGCTCGGTCCGGCGTTACTCGTAATCGGTCTCCTCGCAGGGGTTCGAACGTATCAGACGTACCGGTCGTGGGAGCAGTCGCGGGACGACCGAGATGACCGAGATGACCGAGAGCGGTCTCTGGCCGATGTCGACGGAGTCGACGTCGATCGCGACGACGACGGAGTCAACATCGATCGCGACGACGACGATGTGACCGATGCCGCCGAGAATCGCGACGACGTGGCTGACGACGGCGATGACACTCCCCCGGAGGCATCGTGAGCCGACAACCGCTGTTACACACTCATGCAAACGGTTCGTGACGCGGACGGCGAGACGTGCCTCCTGATCAAGCGCTCCGCGGAGTCGAGTTTGGTCCGGGATCCGACCACCGGAGAGGAGCGGTACGTCGACAACGCGGCGCTCACGGTCGTCGATGGCGAATCACCGCTGACGACTGCCGCGTCGGGCGTGCCGGCCCCGGTTCGGCGGCTGATCCGGGCGGTTCACGACGATCGGTCGCTCGGGCTGCTCACGGTGGTCGTCGACGAGGGGCCGCTGTCGGTCATCGAGCTGCTCGACACCGTCGACATGTGCGAGTCGGACCTGCACGGGACGATTACGGAGCTCCGTGTGGCCGGCCTGATTCGAGAAGCCGAAGTCGCCGGACGACGCGGATACGCGGCGAGCGAGGCTGCAGTCGAGGCGATCGAGACGCTACGTGGGGTTTCCCCGGACACTGTTGGCTGCGAGCGCGATGTCGCGGGGAGCAGTGTCGACCCGGACGCGTAACCACTTCTACACCCGTTCACGGCCGAATGTGGACCTCACTCCTCCCCAGCCGCGGCCGCCGCCACCCTCCCTCGCGCGCGGCGAGGGCTCCCGCCGATCGCCCTCGCATCGCCCTCGCATCGCACGCGCCGTGGTTGCTTTTTCGGTTGCCGTCGCTTTCCGGTTGCCGTCGCTTTCCGAGCAGCGTTTCGCTCCGCTGAAACAGCGTTATCCGAGCGATATCCGGGCGTTGAGCACGTCAGTCGTCCGCGAGCGATTCGACATCGAGGTCATCGAGGCCGGTGGCGTCCGCTCGTCGCACCGTCGATCGGTTCGAGCGCGGCTCCTTCTCGACGGTGATCAGCTCGTCGGCCGCGCCGACCAGCTCGTCGTCGTGGCTCACGATGAGGATCTGGCGCACGCCGAACCCACGCATCTCCTCGACGAGTCGCACGAGTCGCGAGACGTGGCCGGAATCGAGGAAGACGGTCGGCTCGTCGAGGATGAGCGGCGGTGTCGGTGCCGCCCCCTCGATCCCCTCCGAGAGCAGCCGATAGATCGCACAGCGCAACGAGAGGTTGAACAGGGCCCGCTCACCGCCCGAGAGCTGCTCGGGATCGAGCGTCTCCCCGTCCTTCTGATAAACGGTGAGGACGTACTCTCCGTCGAGCTCGATGTGCGAGTAGGCGTCGTTACCGTACACGAGTTCGAACGTCTCGTTGAGGGTGCGCTCTAACTCGGCGACGTTGCGCTGGCGGAGCTCCGCGCGGAGGTCGCCGTACATCGACTCCAGCTCGCTCGTCTCCTCGTGGAGGTCGTCGAGCGCACCGACAGCGGCACCCAGCTCCTCGCGCTCCTCGCGGAGCGTTTCGAGCTGTCGGATCTCGCCGTTGACGGCACCGATCGCATTCTCCAGTTCGGTCCGGCGTTCGCCGAGCCGATCCAGTTCACCGTCGACGCGCTCGAGATACTCCTCGGCCTTCTGTATCTGCTGTTTCGCGGCTTCGACCCCTTCCTCGTCAACCGACGCCGACAGCGCGTCGCGGCGCTCGCGTTTGTCGCTCAGCCGATCGCGACGCTCGTCGTTCACTTCTGTGAGGTTCGCTCGCTTCTCGCGGCGACGATCGATCTCGTCTTGGATCTCGTCGTTCATCGCCACTCTCTCCTCGACGGCGTCGACAGTCTCCCGGTCGTCTTCGAGCGCGTCGAGCGCGTGTTCCAGCTCAGCGACTCGCTCTGCGGTCTCGTCGGCCTGCTCGCGTTTCTGCGCGGCGATCTCGCGCGTCTCTTCGGACTCCTCGCGGAGCGTCGTCGCCCGCTCGCGCTTCTCGTCGGCCTCCGTCCGTTTCGTCGCTGCCTCCTCGCGTTTCTCTTCGACGCGTTCGGTGAGCATCTCGACCGTTTCTTCGATCTCGTCCAACCGCTCTGCCGCCTCGACGAGCTCGTTGAGAGTCCCGATCTGATCGTCGATAGCCGTCGCCTCTTCGCGGACCGCCGTTAGCGACGACTCCAGCTCTTCGATACGCTCGCGGTCCTCCTCGATTCCGGTCGTGTGCGGCGAGTCCTCGACGGGCTGTCCACACTCCGGGCACTTGCCCGCCGCGAGCAGCGATTCCGCCTCCTCAACCCGTTCGCGGTCGTTCTTCAGCTCGGTTGACAGCTCGGCGATCCGTTCGCGCGTCTCGTTCCATTTCTCTCGGAGCGTCTCGCGACGCTCGATCGCCTCGTCGCGGTCGACGTCGGTATCGGCCTCCGTGAATCGGCTACGGAGAGTCGCCTGCTCGTCGCGCAGCTCCTCGATCGACGACGCGCGCTCCGCTGCCTCCGTCTCAGCCGCGTCGGCCGCCTCGGCGAGCGACTCGGCCTCGTGTTCGATCTCTTCGGCGCGCTCGACGAGGTCGTCGGCCTTCCCGGCGAGGTTCGTCGCCTGGTTGCGAAACGCTTCGGCGCCCACCCGTTGCTCGTCGAGCTCTTCTCGGATCTCGGCTTCCCTGTCGTCGAGCTCCGCTCGGCGGTTCGCAATCGCCTCCGTCGTCGCCGCATCCATCCCCGCCGCATCCAGCCGCTCCGCGATCGCGGATTCGATCTCGTCGATCCGCTCTCGCGCCTCTCGGATCCGATCGCGGTGGTCGTCTCGCTCGCGTTCAGTCTCCCGGATAGACGCCTCGATCTCGTCGATCTCGTCTTCGATCGACTCCAGCTCAGCCCGTTTTTCCTCGTACACGGACAGGGTCTCTTTGGCCGCCGTGCGGGTCTCTTTCGCCTGCTCGCGCTGGGTCTCGAAACGATCGATGTCGGCAGCTACCGCTGAGAGCTCGCTTTCGAGCCCGTTGAGTCGGTCGTGGAGGCCGCTGTCCTCTTTCCGTTCGATCTGAGCATCTTTGTCTTCTAACACCGCACGCTTGGCGTTGCGGATGTCTTCGACGCCGAGCCGGGCGTCACCGGCCCGCTCGCGGTACTCTTCCAGTTTGCCGAGCTGAAGCAGGTCGTCGATCGTATCCTGTCGCTCGCTCGGGCTGGCGTTGATCAGCTTGTTGACCTCGCCCTGTCGGACGTACGCGCAGTTGACGAACGCCTCGGCGTCCATCCGCAGGAGTTCAGTGACAAACGCTCGGACCGCTCGCGCGCCGTCTCTTGTCACCTCGCTCCCGTCCGTTCCCTCGAGAGTACACTGGTGGTCGATCCGGTCGTCGTACGCGCGAAGCCGCCGCTCGACGTGATAGGAGGCCCCGTCGTGGGTGAACCATAGCTCCACCTCTGTCTTCTCCTCGCCGTTCGTAATCACGTCGTCGAGGGTGCCGTCGAGCGCCTTCGACCCGTACAACGCGAAGAAACAGGCCTCTAGAAGCGACGATTTGCCGCTCCCGTTGAGCCCGTGGATGACCGTGACCCCCTCGGTGAGCCGGAGGTCGGCGTCGCCATACGGCTTGAAATTCGAGAGCCGAACGCGGTCGAAGTTCACAAGTAATCCTCCATGGACACTTGACCGTCGTTTGGCCGCGTTTCGGGGCTCGGCTCACGTTCATCGTCGTCGCCGGAATTACTCTCGCTCACTTCGCCCGGTTCGTCGTCATTCACGTCGCTATCGTCGGCGTCGGACGGTTCGACTCGGTCGAATGCATCGAGATCATCGATCTGTGCCTCGACCCGCCCTTTCACCGTCTCTCTGACGTTGCTGTCGGGGATCGTCTCCGCGCGGATCGCCTCCTCGACGTCGAGGGCGGCCTCGGATAACGCCATCCCGTCGAGTCGCTCGCGGACCGCGTCCTCCGGATCGGCGAAGCTCACGTCGATCTCGGTCTCCGTCTCGACCTCTCGCCGGTCGTTCACGCGGGCGATGAGCGCCCCTTCCTCGCTCGCGAACGCCTCGATCGCGGCCGGGGTGACCGGATCGCCCTCGCCGGTCACGTCGACGAGAACGACGGCCTCGTCCAGGTCGTGTTGACGGACCTGTTCACGCACTCGACTCTCGCCCTCCCCGTCGCGCAGTTCGACCTCGACGAAGACGAACGGGCGGGTGTCGAGTGCTCGCCGTCGGATCTCGACGCGGTCGTCCGCGCCCGCCGCGTCCGATCCGAACGCGACGAGGTTGTAGCCGCGCCCTTCGCGCTCGCTCGCGCTTGCGCGCTCGGTCGAGCCCGGATACGTTACCCACGTACCGGCGACTTCAGCGACGTCCGGCGTGTGGTTGTCGCCGAGCAGCATCGCGTCGAAATCGACGCTGCTCTCGGCGAGCAGTTCCTCCGTGTCCCAGTCGGCATACGCGAACGGTTCGAAGAGACCGTGGGCGACGAGCGCAGCGGTGTCGGCGTCGTGGCGCTCGAACGCGTACTCGAGGTCGTCGCGGCGAGAGACCGGAACGTGGTCGAGCCCGTAGAAGGCGGTGCTTCCGACCGTCGTCGGATCGTCGCCGAGCCGTGTCGCGAGCCCCAGTCGCTCGAACAGGTCGAGCCACTGACCGCCCCGCGTCGACTCGTGATTTCCGACCACCGCGAGGAAGGGGATTCCGGCGTCGTCGAGCCGTCGGAGTATCGATATCGTTCCCATCAGATCTCCGAGTTCCGGTCGCCGGTCGTGAAAGAGGTCGCCCGCGTGGATCACCGCGTCGACATCGTCGTCGAGCGCGTCGTCGACCACGGCGCTGAACGCGTCGAGGAAATCCTGCCGTCTGACCGGCGAGTGGTACTGTGTGTACCCGATATGGGTGTCGCCGGTGTGGATCACCCGTGTCATCTACACCGAGTGTTGGCTGGTGTCGGGTTTAGTGGTTCCGGGGGCGAGGTGAAACTGGTCGCCGATCGGTCTCGCTCGTCACCGGTCATCCGTTCGCCGCCTCGCGGAACTCGTGATAGGAAGCGAGCGCCTCACGACCCCTGTCGGCCGCCGCCTCGTTGCCGTCGCTGTCGGCAGCCGAGACCGCCTCGTCGAGACGGTCGAGGCCGACAGAGTCGACGAACCCGGCGGCACGTCGTAGATCGTTTCGCGCGGCGTCGGCCTCGTCGATGATGGCGACGTACGGGCGTGTTGCGGTGTCAGCACGCGTTGCCAGTGCGGTCAGTGCACGTTTGACGGCGATGGTCGAGACCACGGGCGGTCTGCGTCGCTATCCGATATAACTGGTCGGTGCCGAGCCGACGATGTTACTCCCGCCGATTCACAACGCTTCAAAAAACATCGGTCTGCAGTATCTCCGTCGTCGGCAAAACGCAAACGACGGCGGCGCACCCGTGACCTCGAGCTAATTCACACCGACAGCGTGTACAGCCGCTTGCGGGCGTCCGAAAACGAGAACCGGGAGTCGACGACGCTCTCCTCTTCGAGCCGAGAGAGCGCGTACCTGACGGTCCGAGGCGGGAGTAGGGTCTCCTCGGCCAGCTCGCTCTGCGTCAGCGTGTCGTTGTAGTCGAGCACCTTCGCGACGAGCTTCGCGCTCGGTGGGAGATCTCTGACGGCGCTCCAACGATCCGTAGCGTCTTTCTCGGCGGCGACGGCGTCGGTCGTACTCATGCGTAGTTTCCTATATCCCATGCTGCTTAATAATATTTACTATCCTGTTTTATTACTCTTGTTTATCCACAGCAGATGTCGTCGGCTCCGTATATCCCCCACCCGAAGCCTCTTATCCGCGAGACCCTTTATTACGTACAATGACAGACACCGTCGACGACGTCGAGATGCCCTACGACGAGGGGTCGACGTCGAGACAAGAGCAAATCGACTCGCTCCAAGAAGAGCTCGACGTGCTAGAGTCGCAAAACGAGGAGATGCGGGACAAGCTTCTCGACGCGAACGCCGAGAACAACAAGTACCAGCAGAAGCTCGAGCGGCTCACTCACGAGAACAAAAAGCTGAAACAGTCGCCGCTGTTCGTGGCGACGGTACAAGAGCTCACACCTGACGGGGCTGTTATCAAACAGCACGGGAACAATCAGGAGGCGCTCACAGAGATCACGACCGAAATGCGCGAGAAGCTCACCCCGGACGACAGGGTCGCCGTGAACAACTCGCTCTCCGTCGTCAAGAAGCTCGAAAAAGAGACTGACGTGCGCGCCCGCGTAATGCAGGTCGAACACTCTCCGGACGTGACCTACGCTGACATCGGTGGGCTCGAAGATCAGATGCAGGAGGTCCGCGAGACCGTCGAGATGCCCCTCGAGCATCCCGACATGTTCGAGGACGTGGGCATCACGCCGCCGAGCGGTGTGTTGCTGTACGGTCCGCCGGGAACGGGGAAGACGATGCTCGCAAAGGCCGTCGCCAACGAGACGGATGCGACGTTCATCAAGATGGCCGGCTCGGAGCTCGTCCACAAGTTCATCGGCGAAGGCGCGAAACTCGTCCGCGACCTCTTCGAAGTCGCCCGCGAGAACCAGCCAGCCGTCCTCTTCATCGACGAGATAGATGCGATCGCCTCGAAGCGGACGGACTCGAAGACCTCCGGCGACGCCGAGGTCCAGCGGACGATGATGCAGCTGCTCTCTGAGATGGACGGCTTCGACGAGCGCGGCGAGGTCCGGATCATCGCTGCCACGAATCGGTTCGATATGCTCGATCCCGCGATCCTCCGCCCCGGCCGCTTCGACCGACTCATCGAGGTTCCCAAGCCGAACACCGACGGTCGCGAGATCATCTTCCAGATCCACACCCGGAAAATGAACCTCGCGAGCGACATCGACTTCGACGACCTCGCCGAGATGACGCCGGACGCCTCCGGCGCCGACATCAAGGCGATGTGCACCGAAGCCGGGATGTTCGCGATCCGCGACGACCGAACGGAGGTCACGCTGAACGACTTCCTCGAAGCCCACGAGAAGCTTCAGCAGGACGATGACAGCGGGGCCGACGACTCGCTGGCGTTCGCCTGATACAGTACGCGCTTCCCCCGTTCGGCTACCGCTCTTGGAGGCCGATCACAGCGCCCGAACAGCGAGGTACGGGAGCAGAAAAAAGAGGACGAATAACAGCCCGCTGGCGGCCGCGTAGCCGACGCCCACGCCGGCGAGCGCACGCCACTGGCTGTCGGTCGCCCGGTTGAGACGCATACGCACCGATTCGGCGCCCATTATATAAATATCAGTGTACGGAGTGGCCGCTGCTGTTCACGTTTTCTGCTCTTCGACTCACTTCGCTCAACTCACACGTCTCCGGCCATCGCCCGGAACAACCGGTCGGCGAGTTCGTCGCGGTCTACAGTTTCCAGCTCCTCGTCCCCAGCCGCGTCGATCGCCGGCGTGATCGTTCCGCCGCCCATTCGCGAATGTCCGCCGCCGTTTCCGTTGTCGACGCCGGAAAGCACAGAGTCGATCGCGTTCCCCATGTGGACGCGGTCGTCACGCGACCGCCCGGAGAGATGTACCGTCCCGTCGCGCTCGCCGATGATGACGACGGCGCTGACGCCTTCGAGCTGGATCAGCTCATCCGCTGCTTGCGGGATCGCGTCGACGTTGTTCACACCGCCAACGTCGGCGACCGCGAACGATCCCTCGATTCGGCGGCCCGCGATCGCCCGTGCCTTCACTTCCAACACCTCTGCGTCGACCGCCGGATTGGCGATGCGGTCGAGTCGGTCCTGATCGACTCCTGGGTACACGTACGCGGCGGCTGCAAAGTCGGGGTCGCTCGCTCCGACCGTGAGGTGTTTGGTGTCGGAGAGGATGCCGTACAGAATTCCTGTTGCCGTGTCTGTCGGCAGTGTGAGATCGCTGTTGGTCTCACTCGCGTGTTTGTCCGGCGGCACGGGTGTCGCGTTGTTTTCTTTGAAATACTCAGCGATGACGGAGGCGGTCGCACCGTAGTCGGTACGGACGTCGGTGAACGCCTCTCCGGAGCCGTCCCCGGGATGATGGTCGATGACTGCCGTCGGGAGTACCCCGTCTGCGCCGACGAAGCCTCGTGGTTCATTGTGATCGACTAATACGACGGCCTCGGCTGCGAGGTCGCTCACGTGATCGATCGGATCCAGCTCCAAATCAAGGACCGTGCGAAACGCGCGGTTCTCCTGATGGCGTATCTGTCCGGGATACTGGACGGTCGCGCCGACGTCAAGCTGTTCTGCGAGAGACGCGACCCCGAGTGCCGCGGACATCGCGTCTGGGTCCGGGTTCGGATGCATCAACACGGCGATACTGTCTTTTTCGGCCAACAGCCGCCGGAATTTTACGCCGGGTGCCCGTCGAGTGCGGAGGAGTAGGTACGCACCCGCGACCGCGACGACCGCCACGAGAGCTGCCGCGGCCGTTAGTTCCGGGTTCTCGCGGACAAGCGCTTCCCCCTGCGAAAGTCGCTCGTCTGCCACGCTCGGAGCCAACATGTGTTCGCAGCACTCACTCCCGATACATGAAGCTTCGTCACCTTCTCTCTATCGGTGATACTGCCGTTTTTTGTGCCGATACCGGAGAAATCAGGAGTTTTCAGCTCGATACGACGCTACTGGATCGCGATACCCCTCCCGGAACGTCGGATAGCTAAACTCGTACCCGAACGCGCGGAGCCGATCGTTTGCGCAGCGTTTGCTCGTCCGAATCCGGCGTTCGGCTGCCATGGAGAGGTTGCCGTCCGCGATTCGCTCCGCTTTCGATCGTTTCTCCGGACGGGTGACACCGCATTCGTCGGCGAGCCAATCGGCGAACACGTGTTTGTCGACCGGCTCGTCGTCGACGACGAGGACGGGCTCACCCCGCGCCCGATCCGTCTCGAGAAGGTAGCGGATAACGCCGGCGGCGTCGTCGCGATGAACCATGTTGAGATACCCGCTCGTAACGGGACCGTTCAGATACCGCTTGAGGCGATAGCGGTCGGGGCCGTACAGTCCCGCGAAACGCGCGACTGTGCCGTCAATCTCGAACTCGCTCGTCGCTTCGAGAGCGACTCGTTCTGCCTCCGCGAGGACGCGCGTCTTCTCGGTCGTCGGAGCGATCGGTGTCTCCTCGTCGACCCACGCACCGTCGTGGTCACCGTACACGCCGGTCGACGAGGTGTACACCAGTCTATCGGGCGAGGCCTCTCGTGACCCGTACTCTTCGATCACGCACCGGAGTCCGTCGACGTACACCGCACGGGCTGCTTCCGCACCACGCCCACCGGAGCTGGCCGCGAAGACGACGACGTCCGCGTCGGGGAGCGACACGAGCGACTCCGGGTCGGTTGCATCCGCGAGAATACTTTCCACACTTCCGGTATCGATCGCTTCACCGACCGCTTCGATCGCTTCGCGTCCGGCTTCGGACCGCCGCACGCCCGTCACGTCGTGGTCTCGTTCGGCGAGCTGACGCGAAAGTTCGAGTCCGACGTAGCCACACCCAATGATGACGACTCTCATCGCTTTCGACGCTCGATAACCGCCATGATCTCCGCGAGCTGTCCGAGCGTCATCGCCGCACGCCCCTCTAATGTCTGCTGAACCTCCTGCCCGGTGAGGTCTGCGTCGATCTCGGAGGCAAGCGTATCGACGTCTAACACTGCCATCGCCATCCCCATCAGCAGGTGATCGCGCAGTTCCGCGACGATCGTGTCGGCGTCGCGATCCGCCGTCACGGAGACGATCGCCGCGCCTTCAGCGACAGTGAGTTCGGACGGACTGTCGCCAGCGGTCTCGACTGTCGCGGCGTCAACTCCCGTTTCATCGGTGATCAGAGCCTGATCGGCCTCGGACAGCGTCTCGCTCACTAGCGCTTCGAACGCTGCAAGCAGTTCGGTCGCAGTAACCGCTTCTGACTCCCCGGTTCCACCCGCTGTCTCGTCGCCCCCGACGACCTCGTGAAACATACGTTTGATCGGTCGCGGCGTCTCAAAACGGCTGCGGTCGTTCTCTCCCGTCCAGTCTGTTCTATTGCTCCAGTTTTCGGTTCGCCGACGAAGTTTCACGACCAGTTCTCGTTCGAGTTCCGACAGAGGTCACGCCGACGCACACTCCTCGCCCTCATCGGTCGACTCGTCGACCGGACCCGGACACGGCCACCCCGCCGATGTCTCGTCTCTGGTCCCGTCGACGTCGCCGACACCCGGAGGTCCAGCGGGGACCGCGACCACGATGACCGTCTCGGTGTCAAAACGGATCGGCTCCGTCTTACCCAGTTGAATCGGATCCCCGTCGACATCGATTGTCACGTCTCCTTCGCTCCGGACGTATTCGAATGGCCTGTCGGGCGTTCCAACGTCTGCACGGAGCGCGAACTGCGGATACTCGCCGCGAACCTGGACACGCCATGCGTTCACGGTCGTCACCCAGTACCCCGGAACGGGGGCGACCGGTAACCCCGCACCGACGGTGCGAACCGGTTTCGGTGCCCACCGTTCGGCCGCCCGCTCTCCGACCTCTGTGGCACCGTCCTCGACTGCACCCTCCATCCGATCTCTGAGCAGCATCCGCGCCCCGCTTGTCGGCTCCTCGACGAACCGCGTCGGTACGCGAACCGCGTCTCTTTCGGCTGCGTTTCGGGTCGTGACTCGCAACTGCGCGGCAAGCGCTTCTTCGGTTGCCGTTGACAGCGATCCGACCGCTGCGGCCTCGGCGGCGACCCGTTCTGGATACGACCCGTCTCCGACGGCGGCCGCCCGTTCTCCCGTCGAGTCGTAGCTCGCGGTAGCCGAGTCGAGCACGTCATTACGCTCTGCACCTGACAGCGAGGTCCGTTCCCTGAGATCGGTTCGCAGCTCCCGGTCGACCGCGTCTAGCGAGCGCTCGACTTGCTTGGCGAGAACCGCTCGGTCTGCACGGAGATCCGAATCGTCTCCGGCGTCTAACGCCTCGTCTGTTAACAGTAGCGCTCGACCGGCGGTGCCCACCCGAACCGTGTCTCCCGTGCCGAGAATCCGATCGACGATTCCGCTCGATACGTCACTGTACGGAACGGTGGCGTAGTTCAGGTTTCGGGTGGCGAGCGGTCGCGTCGTCGTTCCATTTATATCGTCGATCGCCGCCCCATCTACGGTCGTCCGAGGAAGATAGCCCGGTGAGCCGTCCGGTGTGAACGTCACTGCACCACCGGGTCCGTGGTCACCAACCGTCTGTGTACCGGGATCGCGTGCGGCCTCCCGGCTAGCGATGACCTCACCGACTGAGGGGCCATCGAACGCGTCGTCCACGCGGTCGAGAAACCCGTCTGTCGCGCCCTCGTGATCCCTTGAAGCGGCTTCCAGTTCAGCGATAACGGCGCCGAGATACGCTTCTCGGGCAGCGACTCGCGCTCGGTCGGTCGCGCCGTCGTACGTCGCCGGTGCGTCAACGAGCGCCGTTCGGCGGTCACGGAGCGTCGCGGCGAGATCACCGTACGGATCCGACTCGCCGACCGACGCGTCCTCCATCGACGGCTCTGTTTCGATCTCACGGACGGTCGACGCGAGCGCGCTGACATCGGACGCGACGCGGTCGCGGTCGCCGTCCGTCCACGACCCGTGTACAGTCGTCGAACGAGTCACGTCGCCGTCCAGTACTGCTTCGCGAGCGATCCGATCGATTTCGGTGCGCGTCTCTGCGCTGAGCGCTGTTCGTGCCGCAGCAGGCGTGTCGTGCAGGTCGGGTCCGGATGTCATCGAACCGGCACCAAACGTCGCAGTGGACCGATCAGGTGCGCGATCACTCGGTGCGTGTCGTCCAGCGACCGACACGCGAACGCGATAGCGATCCGTGGTCTCGTCTCGTGTCGTCGCTCGGTGGACCGTTGTGTCGATGACGCTCCCGTTTGGTGCTCGCCTCACGACCTCACGCTCCCACTCTGCGGTTGCAACACGCTTGACATCGATCTCTCGCGTCGCGGCACCGAACGAAACGTCGCTCCCAGGATCGACGACACCGGTTGGTGTCCCCTGTGGAACGTCGCTCCCGGAAACGGTCGATAGCTGCTCGTTGCGAGAGATATCTGTGCGCTCCCACTCCCAGCGCTGACCGCCTTCAGGAATCGGTGGTGTCGGTCGACCACCGTCTCCGACTTGTGACGTTGATGTCTCGACGCTTGCTTCGACTCGATACGCACTCCGGAGGATATCGTCGACACCCTCGTGAACTTGTGTCGCACCGACGTCGGCGGCGTGACCGGCTGTCACCGTCGTTCGGTCATCTGTCGGTTGGGACTCCGGCGAGTCTGGATCGAACGCCGCGTCTTCGCTCACGGACTCACTGGGCTCGTTCGCGGTCGGCGTCGGTGCGTCGAGGACCGCATCGGTCCATGATCCCTCGTCTACACCGGTCGGTTCGAGGAGATCTGTCAGTCCGGTTCGTGCCGTCGCGCGCGCAACACCGCCGCGTGCGTCCGGGTCGCTCGTCCCGAAGACATCGCGTTGCGTTCGCACAATTCCCGCATTCGTCGACAGCTCGACGTGCCGGTTCGCGAGGACGTTTTCGACCGGTGCACCGGCGTACTGGGCGTAGCCGCGCGCCCACGTCATCGGATAGAGACTCGCCGTGATCTGGCGTCCCAGCCCGGGCCCCTCCACCGGCCCTCGGTCAAGACGCTCCTCGAACCGCGCTGTCCGTTCGTGGGCGGCCAACGTCGGAACGGCCACGACGACGGTCCGGTTCTCGGTCCGCTCCGCGACTGTTCGACCGTCTCGTGTTGCCGTCGTCTCAACCGATTCGAACGTCACCTGCGTGGCGGTTCCGTTTGCAATCGGCTCGACGTGAACGCGGTCTCGGGCACCCTCCAGCTCGCTCGGATCGTCAACGGTCGGTAGTGACGCCGTCGCGGTGACGGCGTCCACCTCAGCGTCGACCGCCGACAACGCCTCGCCGCCGGCGATCGCGAGTCGAACTCGGAACGCGTCCTCGAACGCCGATTCTTCACGCACGGCGGCTGTCCCTTCGCTGTGCTGCACCGGTGGCTTTGTCACTGGATTCGTTGCCGCGTCGTGTGCCGCCTCTCGGGCTGCGATCCTGAGTGCGGTCGTCGCGTCTGCGTCGACACGCTCGACCGCCCGCTCGACGCTTCGATCCTCTCCGACAAGACCTTGGTCTGCGATTCCTGCGGCGTACGCAGAGCTCGTCACGAGCAGCAGGATGCCGATCAGCGCGAACGGAACCCGTGCCCGCTCGTCCGCAGCGAGAGTGCGACCGAAACGCCTCCACTGCTCGTGACACCGTCGACGGATCGCTTCACGTATCCTCACCACCGCCTGATCACGATTGTGACAGGACCGGTCGTTTTCGACTCGCTCGGTGTTGGTTGTGTGACGACTGCTGTCGTGACATCGGCAGTCCGCGGCGGCTCGCCCCCGATACTGACCGGCTCTTGAGCCTCTTTCGAATCGGATTGCGGCTCGCTCAGTGGTTCCGATTGCATCGCTGGATCGGCCTCTGCTTCTGAGTCCCACGGCGCTTCCTTTGTCCCATCCAACCACCACGGTGTCCCATCCGTGTCAGACCCCCACCACGGCTGTTCACCGGTGTCCGCTGTACTGGTGCTGTCTTCCGACGGGTGGGTTTCCTCCGGTGTGGCCCGTGGCTGATTCGCCGTGAAATCGGTCTCGGGTGACGTCCGGCTCTCGGGGGATTCGTCGTTCGCGCGGTCACGGTTTCCGCCGATCTCCGTATCAGTCGTTGTCAACGGAGTATGGGCTGTGATCTGCGTTCGTGGCCCTAATCCGTCGGCGATTGTCGATCTCGCATCCGATTCGAAGCGCTCACCTCCGACGGTTCCGTCGCCGTCGCTCTTCCTTTCGGTCGCAATAGCCGCCAGTAGCTCGGCACGAGTCCAATGGACGGTTCGCGTGTCGTTCGGCGCCGCCGGCGCCTGATACGTCACCGTCACGGTCTCTGTCACGAGGCGATCCGCAGCGTCGTCTGCGGTCGGTCCCTCGCGTCCGATGCCATCTCCCGCCGCACCGAGCGCGACGACGCTCGCGGAGACACACAGCAACAACACCGTTACGTCAAGGACAGTGCTCGTCATCGTTGTACCACCACTCGAAGGGTGCCTCGAGCGTTTCGCCCCGGCTCGACGCGGACCGTGACCGTCCGCTCGGCAACGGCGGCCGTCTCCGGCTCCCGGAGCGACTCCCGTTCAAAATTCTCGCCTGACGCGACTCGCCACACCTCGCCGTCCGCTTCGATTTCGACGACTGTTGCGAACCGGAACGCATCGATATCGTGTAGCCGCTCTGGCTCGGTAACTCCACCAGTGGTCACCACCGGTTCGAGGCGATCGAGCGTCCCTTCGGCTGTCGGCCGGTCGCGATCGGGCGCCGCGTCGTCGAGAGCGACGGTATACAGGCCGAGTGCCGCTCCGACGGCTAATACCGCGACGAGCGCTGCGATCGGTTCGACCGCGGCGCGATCCTCGGCGAGGAGCCGCTCACCCGACGAGCGTGACATGGACTCCCTCATAATGAACCTGCCTCACGGTGAGCCGCTCCGGGGCCAGACGCCACTCGTGATCAGTGGTTCGCGCGCGCTCGACGGCCGCCGCGAACGACCCGGGATCCTCGAACGCGGCAGTCGGCGGCACACCGTCGAGAACGCGTCGAAGATCAGCTTCGGCCGATCCGCCTCCGTCAGCCGGCGAGACGGGCGCGATTCGAGGCCCATGAAGCGTCGCTCGGGCCGTCCCGCCGCTCCCGTCAAGCGTCACAGACCGAGTCGTGAGGCGAATTCGGGTTGCAGCGAGTCCGTGTTCGGCCGTCGCCGGATGCGTACCGTCGGCGACCGAGTCGATCGTCTGTGCGACACCGTTCGCGTCCGGCGGCGGTGAGGCCGGCAGTGCAGCGGCGACGCCGGCCGTCGCAACGCTCACAAGCGCGAGGCCGAGCCACGCGTACGTCGCGTCGAGGTGGGTCTCGAACATGGGCCGGTTGGCCGCGGCTTCGTATTTAAAAGATCGCCGTGCATGGTTCACAAGAGTAGTCCGGCTCCGACGAATGCGACGAGGTACGTTGCGGCGGCGGTCGGCAACGCGATCCCGACGCGGTACATCACGAGCGTCCGGTCGAACCCTCGTTCCAGGCCGGTCGCCAGCGCGGTGAGCAGTGCCGCGAGGAGCAACACGTACGCGCCGACGATCTGTCCGAGAACCGGGACAGAGAGCGGTCCGGAACTCCCCGCTTCGTCAGATCCGTCAGTGCCGATGGATTCGCCGGCCGCTTCGTTCCCTCCAGCACCACCGAGCCCGACTGCGTCAGCGCTCGCCGTCGCCTCGGCTCCCATTCCGCTGACGTCGGCCGCACCGATTCCGGTTGCGAGTGCGACTGTCGCACCCCCAACAAGCGGTGCGAACACCGCAGCCGTGTTCGTTAGCGTCCCCGTTACCGTCGCGAGCTGGCGACGCGCGTCCCCTTCCAGCTCTCGAAGGGCCTCCAGCTGGTCCGCCAGTTCGAGAAGCACGTCCCCCGCCGGTCGACCCTCTCTCGCGGCGACGGCGAGCAGTGCGATTGTACCGCGGACCCGTGGTGATGGAACCGATACGGCCGGACCGCCCCGTCCGAGAAACGCCTCACGGACACCGACACGGAGCGTTTCGCTCCGACGTCCGGCCCGCTCGAATACGTCTCCGGTCGCGCCGTCGAGTCGCTTCCCGGCGTTCGCAACGGCAGTTTCGACGGCAACGCCTTCTGCAACGTCGCCGCCGATCACCGTCATTGCGTCCGGAAGCCCCCGTTCGACGGCCCTGATCTCCGATAACACTGCCCGGCGTTGTCGAACGTCGACGAGCAGGGCGGTACCGAGCCCGACACCGATAGCGGCCACCGGCGCCGCCCACCCGGCGACGATCCATGCGGTGCCGGCAGCCGCGATTATTCCAGAGGTCATCCCAGCGACGACAGCATGCGGTGTTCGCCCGTCGATATTCGGGTGGTCACGGTTGATCGACGGTGGTGGAAACGCCACCGGCCGCTAGGAGAGCAGCCATGTCGACGCCGCGATCAGCCCGAGCGGTAGCGCGACGAGGTAGATCCCTGCGATCGCTTCAGGTCCGACCGGAACACCGGCCGCGGCAGCCGCGGGGAGCAGGGCGATCAGTGCCAGCGGAAGGAGCACGCCGAAGGCGTACAGCGCTGAGACGGGAGCCCGCACGTCACCGACGAACGCTGCAAGCCGGTCGGTTGCACCGGCGATCGTCGCATCGAGAGCACGGTCCAGACAACGCCCCCGTCGCTCCGGCGGCGCCGACGCAGCCGTTCGGACGAGCGCGGCGGCCCGGTCGATAGCCGGAAACCAGGGTTGCCATTCGCGAGCGAACGTCCGAAGTCCGCTCGTCGGTCCGTCGGCGGTTCCGCGCTGGTGACGGGCCAATCCCTCCGTCAGCGGTCCGTCGCCGGTCCGAGCGGCGAAGCGGACGGCCCGCTCAGTTGAGGGATCCAACCGCATCCGCAACACGAGTCGCCCAACAAGCCCGGGCGCAGCACCGAGCGCACGCGTCCGTCGAAGGGAGGCGATCCAGACCGGTCCGCGGTGGACGATGTGCGTCGCAGTGATCCCCCCGGCCAATCCGGCCAGCAGTCCGGGAACGGGACCGCCGACGAGCGAGACGAGGACGGCACAGCCGAGCCCGAATCCGATCCCGATTCGATATCCCGTCTCGACGATCCAGTCGACAGTGAGGTCCCAGCCGAGGAACGCGACCGCGCGGCGCAGCTCTGACGACGCTTCCGAGTCATCGATCGGTTCCTGTCCGAACGGTTCGCCTGAGGCCTCCATCTGGTCGGTCACCGTGTGTCACCGCCCAGAGCGATCTCACGAGAGTCACTGCCGTTGGTCCGTTCCTCACAGAGATACTGCTCCGGGGTGATTCGACCGGTAGCCACGGCGTCCTCGACCCGTTCCGTCCGGCGCCCGATCGCCTCTCTCACGGCCGCATACGACTCTCCCGCCGCAGCGAGACCACCGATGAGGCGGCTCTCGCCGCGATCAACTCGTCCCGTCGCGACTAACCCGTCACCCGTCCGTTCAAACAGCGGCTCGAACGCGGGTTCATCATCGTGACCGACCACTTCAACAATCGTATCGACCCGGTGGCGATCGAGAACGACGATCAAGTCGGTCGCGGCGAACGAGGCCGACGAGACGCCGAAATCGGTGACGACTCGTTCCTGGACCGCAGCGGGGTCCTCTCCGTGTACCGTCCCGAGCACCGTCTCACCGGCCGCACCGACGCGCATCGCCTCGTACAGCGCTTGCGCTTCCTCACCGCGAACTTCTCCCACAACGATCGCGCCGCCACCGAGCCGGAGCGCCGTTCGAACAGCCTCGCTCGGCGGTAGCTCTGCGCCGTCTCCGACTCGAAGGCGCTGCGTGTCGCGTCCGACGGCGGTGAGCGCTGCCGCTGGGAGTTCAGGCGTGTCCTCGATCAGTATCGACCGCGTCTCCGCGGGGAGCTCCCACAGGAGCGATCCGAGAGCGGTCGTCTTCCCGGCACCCCGACCGCCGGCAACGATCCCGGTCACGCCGCGCTCCACGGCAACCGAGAGCAGCCCGGCGGCCTGCGGCGTCATCGTCTCGACGTTCACGAGCCGAGAGAGCGTCCACGCCTCCGGGTCTCCGCGCCGGAAGGTGAACGAGAGCCCATCGCTGGCCGGGTCCGTCGTCGCGGCGACCCGCACCCGTCCGCCCTCGGCGTCGAGCGTGGCATCGAGTGTCGGACTCGCGCGTGAAAACCCACGACCGCTCGTTCGTCTGAGCCGAGAGGCCAGTGTGGCTGCCCCTTCAGGAGGGAGTCTGACATTCGTCCGGCAGCGCTCCCCGTCGACGACGACCCGAAGGGGATTCTCGGTGACGGGCGCAGATAGCGTCGCGTCGCTCACCCGATCGTCCGCGAACACGTGCTCTAATGCACCGTAGCCGTGCGTGTGACGGCCGAGCACTTCGCTCAGCGTGGACACTGGATCTCCGCGCTCTGCAACCGCTCGTACGGCTCTCCCTGGGGCTCTGTCACCACCGCACGGATCATCGAGGAGTCGGGTTTTAGCGGCTGCGAGACGCGCGATCGCGTCATCGTCGAGCCGTGCCGACGGTGGCGTGAGCTGGTACGTCCGAAGCGGTGCGGCACCGTCGTACAGCCGAACGGTTGCTCCCGTGTCGATCTCCCAACTGTCGGCGAGCACGGCTTTCGGCGGCGGTTCCGTTGCGACACGGGTGGAAGCGATCGTCGGACCGACGTGTGGTCGCACCACGTCTGTGGTCTCTTCTGTGCCGGCAACGACTTCGGCGAGCCCGGTCTCCGCGACGATCCGGCTCGGTGGTCCGCTGCGGCCGCTCGCTTCCCGAGCGGCTCCAACGGGGTCACGCGTTACGCGGTCCGCAAGCCGCGTCTCGTGGAACCTGACCTGCTCCCGAAACCGTCCGGCAGCGATAAGACACGCCGCGGCTCGGCCAGTGTATGCCCGTTCTCTCCCCTCGTGTCGCGTCCTGATCACGTCGGCGTCTCGTTCGGTCAACGTCTTGATCACTGTCGCCAGACACTCCGAACTAGCGGCCAGATCGCCCCGTCCCGGGCAGTCGTCCGCGTCGACCGAAAGCACGACGCGGTCGTCGACACCCGTTCCGATCGGCTCTCTGAACGACGGGTCGCATCGACAGTCACCCGGCTCTCCGGCCGTCCATGGGAGCGACTGAACTGAGATGTCCTGTCCCGTGATCCTCGAAAACGAGGGGAGATCGAAGCTCATGGCGTGGGTGGCCGCGGTTTTATATATAAACCCTTACCCCGCTCGCGAG
>LKMY01000114.1 GCA_001564205.1 Nanohaloarchaea archaeon PL-Br10_U2g5 | reverse complement strand
TGTGCAGCGACTTCCCCGTGGACGACGATCAGTTCAAGCACGCCGTCGGCATCGAGGTCCGCCGCGACGGCCCCGGTCCCGAATCCGTTCGGCTCCGCGGCCGGTCCGGCGTCGACGCGGCGCCATTCCGAGACCGTGTCACCCCGACCATCAGCGTCGTCCCGCTCGAACAGCAGGTTCGGTTCACCGAGCACATTATAAAACAGCTCCTCGCGGCCATCGTTGTCGAAGTCAGCGGAGACGACGGTTCGAACACGCTCGGGCTCCCGGAGCGAGGGGGGTGCGACGTCGGTGAATTTGCCGTCGGAACCGCGCCGGAGTAATCGGTTCGGTACCGCGTCGTTTCCGACGGCGAGCGCGGTGGTCCCTCCCTCATCGACGAGGGCCGCGCCACGGGTGTCTCCGGTCGGATCCGCGAGGTCCGGGCCGCCGTCGGCCCGGTCGTAGTGGCCGCGCTCGTTCTGAAACAGGTGATTCGGTCCTCGTTCGACGCCCGCGAAAATATCGGCCGCTCCGGCGTCGGACGGCAGCGCCAAAAGCGAGCGGCAGCCACCCTCGACCTCCAACCCGACCGCCTCAGCCATATCCGTTATCTCGCCGTCGTCACCCAGCTCGTAAAACGCGAGCGGCGCAGCGTACCCCGAGACGGCAACGCCGTAGCGACCGGTTCCGAGTCGGTCGAGCGCGGTGACCGACCGGCCAGCGCGGACGTCCAGCCGATCGGTGTTCACGTCGAGCGCGAACACGTCTGTCCAACGGTATCGCTCGGATTCGAGTCGATTTAACAGGAGGTCGGGGTCGCCGCCGCCGTCGACCCCTTTCGCGCAGTTGTGAACGTACACCTCTTCGCAGCCGTCGGCGTCGAGGTCTGCGGCGCACACGCCCATCCCGTGTCGCGTCCCGTCGGCAACGATACCGCAGGCCGTGTCGACGAACTCGTTGTCGTTGCGGCTATAGAGGCGGTTGGGCTCACCGTAACCCGCAACGAAGACGAGCGGTCCGTCTCGCCCCGGCGTCACGGCGAGCCCGTACCCACGGATTGGGTCGGCGTCTGCGAGGATGTCGGACCGCTCCGTAAACATGGCCGTCCGTCACCGCTCTGAGTATATGAACGCACGGGTTGGTTTCGTCCCGAACGGTGACAGGTCGCCACCGTTTTCTCGGTCCCGTTCAACGCGTGGTTCTACGCTTGGAGCGATCTGAGGCCGATCGACGAGCTACTCCCAATATTCTGCGTCGCCGTTCAGGCGACGACCGTCTCTTCAAGTAGCTGAAGCGGGTGTTTGATCTCGTACCCCGTCCCGTGCTCCATCTGCATCGCACAGGTCGGACACTCGGTCATCCCCACGTCGCCCTCTGCGTCTTCCATGTGCTCGAACATCTCCTCGCCGATCTTCATCGACTTTTCGTACTTCTCTTCTTTCCAGCCGTACGTGCCTGAGATGCCCGAACAGGAGTCCCCCACGTCTTCCATGTTCACGCCGTCGACGTCTCGGAACGTCTCGACGGCCTGTCGGGAGAGCCCCTGGTTTCGGGCGTGACACGGGGCGTGGTACGCGAACGACTGCTCGGTAGCAAGCGTGCTCCCGTCGAGCGCACCGTCGAGGTCCTCGTGGATCCGGAGATACTCTAACGCCTCATAGGTGTGTTCGGAGACGTCCTCGATCCCGTGAATGTCGAACAGTTCGGGATACTCCTGCCGTAGCGACAGCGAACACGAGGTACAGGAGGCGATGACGTCCGCTCCCGCTCCGATCGCTTCGATCAGGTTCTCGACGTTCGTCTCCGCGTGTCGACGCGCGTCTTTCAACATTCCGTTCGCGAACATCGGCGTGCCCGAACACTTCTGGGGTGGTACCATCACCTCGTAGCCGAACTGCTCGTACACTCGTACCATCGCCTTGCCGACCTCGGGCGTGTTGTAGTTGGAGTAACAGCCGTGGAAGTACGCGACGCGCTTGTCGGGGTTCTCGACCTGTGCGCCGCCGCGAGCCTTCCACCACTCGCGGAACGTCTCGGTGGCGAACTCGGGGAAGTCGCGCTCTTTCGGAATGCCGAGCACCTTCTCCATTCCCCACCGGACCGGGCCGAAGTTCATCACGAACGAGGAGGTTCGCGGGAAGACGCTGGCGAGCTGTGCCGAGGTGTGATAGTTCGCGAGCACGCGGTTGCGGACGTACTCCAGTGAGAGCTTCTCCATCTGCTCTTCGACGAACTGCCCGCGCGCCTCGTTGTGCATCTGTGAGAGCGGCACCGAGGAGGGGCAGGCGTCGTCACATCGCATGCAGTTCGAACAGGAATCGATCGACGGGTCGATGTCGTGGTCGCCCTTCCGCTTGAGCCGCCACTGCTCGGGCCCCTGGAACTTCGGTCCGGGGAACTCCTCGTCGACCTCCGCGACCGGACAGGAGGTGTCACAGCTCGTGCATTTATAACAGGAGTCGGCGCCCTCCCGGAGGTCGAGGTCGCCGCCGGGGAACACGTCAACCGGATCGTACGCGTCCGGATCGAGCTCTGTCGAATCGCTCCCGCCAGTCGCGCTTTTGACGCCACCGTCGGTTGCGGGCCGTTCGTCGGTCGCCGTTCGTCCTCCCGCTCCGGTCGCCTCTTTCGGCTCTCCGTCGTCGGGAACGAATATCGACGGCTGCTCGTTGCGACCCGCCTGCGGGACTCCGGGGCTCGGCTCCTCGGAGCCGCGAGGTTCTCCGTCCGATTCGTCGCCGTCGTCTCCCTCGTCTGTGTCTCGTGTCATTGCTTGGCCTCCGTCGCCGCCTGCCGTCCGGCCACGATGCCGGTCGCGAGCGACACCCCGCTCGCGGACTTCTCTCTCGCGATATCCGCGCCGCCGACGACCCCGCCGGCCGCGAAGACGTTCGCGTACTGTACCGCGCCGTTGGCGTCGAGCGGGCGCCCTCGCTCGTCAGGTCGAACCCCGAACCGCGCGTACGGCTGGTCGCCGAACGCGTCGTCGACGAACCACTCGTACCGGTCCGCGGGCTGTTCGACGTGGAGGTCGAACGCCCGCTCTCGGACTCCATCGCGGTCGGAGTCCAACCCCTTTCCGACGAGCCCGCCAGTCGCCAGCACGAAGGCGTCGGCGCCGTAGGGCGTCTCGCGCCCTTTTTTACTGACCGACACCGACTCGATCCGGCCGTCAGTCTCCGTCTCGATGCCGACGACCGGGTTGCCGGTCTCGAACCGGACGCCCTCGGCGTCGAGCGCGTCGTACAGTCGGTCTTCCAGCCGGAGCCCGGGGAGGCTCGGCGGCCCCATCGGAATCTCGAACACGTCGGCGCCGAGCCGATCGGCCAGCTCGGCGCGGACCGCTTCGCCGTGCTGGTCGCCGAGAAACGCCGGGAAGCCGACGCGCTCGACGCGGTCGACGCCGCCCGCCTCGTCGACGACGTCGTGGAGGTGCGGGCTCACGGCTTTCGCCAGCGCCTCGCGGGCCGGCGTGCCGTCGATTTCCTCGTCGTGATCGAGCGCTTTCGCGACCCGAGTGACCTTCGTGTCGGCGCGGAACGCCTCTGCGAACTCGACTTCGGCACCGGCGACGTCGAAGGGAACGCCGGCCGCCGCTAACCGCCCCGCGAACGCTCTCGCGTCGTATTCGGTCAACGAACGAAAGCCGACGATCAGGGTCGGTCGGTCGTCGCTCGCGAGCCCCGCCTCGGCGGCGGCCGGGTAGCGCGCGGTCGGTTTCACGCTCCCGCCGAACGTCGGGAGGAGGGCGTTTCGGTCGGTGTGTCCGCCGCGGTACGCGTCGCCGACGAGCTCGTCGAAGAGATCGAGCCCATCTCGCAGCGCGTCGACGCCGACAATCTGGTACGGGTGGGTTTCCGGGAGCCGTTCGATCGCTTCGAAGGGGTCTGAGAGCGGCCCCTCTGGGTCGGGCCACTCGTCGCGGTCGAGTTCGCGGCCCGCGGTCGGCGGCCCCTCACGGAGCGGCTTCGCAGGCTCGACCGCGGGGACGTACCCGAGCGCGTCGATCAGCCCTGACGCCTGCCGGAGCGTGCTCGACTTGTGTGAGACGAGCCGGACGTCGGATCCTTCACGAGCGGCCGCGATCGCCGAAGTGATCGCGGCGAGCCCACCGCCAACCACGAGGACGTCGCTATCGATCGCCATCTGCCCCTCCGTCGGTGGCCGCGTCGCCATCTGCGCGGCCCCCATCCGTCGCCGCGTCGTCACCTGCGCGGCCCCCGTCAGCCGCGGCGGTTCCGGTTTCGGCCCCGCCGCTGGGTCCCGCTGACTCTTCATCGGCCCCAGCGTCGAACGCGCCGAAGTCGACTTCGGCGTCGAGATTTGCCGGATCGCCGTCGCGGTTCATCGTCGTCGCGTGTAACAGGTGATTCAACATCGCCTGCGAGAGCTGTCGACCCCACAGCGCGTGTCGCTGTCCTTTCCAGCGCTCCTGGTACAGCTCGTCTTCGGCGTCGCGAACGACCGGCTCGGGATACTCCTGTGCGAGTTCAGCGGCGATCCGATGCGTACAGAAGCCGCCCTGACAGTTCCCCATCGAGGCGCGCGTGCGGAGCCGGACCGCGTTGAGGTCGCTGCCCGCCTGGTCGATACCGTCACGAACCTCCGCGCGCGTGACGCCCTCACACTCGCAGACGACGGGATTCGGATCGGCGCCGCCGAGCACGTCGTCCGCGCGAGAGCCGAGCCGCTGGCCCGAGCGGCGGGCGACCGGCGAGCGGAGCCCGAACTCGTCCATGAGCGCTTCCATCCGTGCGGGGCGCTCTGAACCCGGCAGGGGGACATCGGCGGTGTCGCAGGTCGCCTCGTGGCCGAGAAGCTCACAGACGTGGTCGCTGATCGACTCTGCCATCATCCGGTAGGTGGTGAGTTTCCCACCGACGATAGTCGTCATCCCGGGGAGATCGTCGCGCTCGTCGTGATTCAAGAGGAAGTAGTCGCGGGTGATGTCGGTCGGGTCCTCTGTGCCGGTTCCTGGCGGCTCGTAGAGGGGGCGAACGCCCCAGAACGACCGGAGCGTCCGGGCGTCTTTCAACGCCGGGACCAGTTCGGAGAGCGTCTCTATCATGAGATCGACTTCCCACTCTTCTTCGGGGTAGTCCTCGGGGTCGTCGACCTCTTCGTCGGTCGTCCCGAGGATGCAGGCGGTCTCGTGGGGAACGATGATGTCCGCGTCGCCCTTCGGTCGGCAGCGGTTGATCACGGTGTCGACCTGCCGGGTGTTCATCACCGTCATCACGCCTTTCGAGGGACGAACCTCGACATCGACGCCGGCCATCTCACCGATCTGTCCGGCCCATGCACCGGTCGCGTTGACGACGTGTCGCGCGCGGATCTCCTCAGTCGTCCCGGGCGTACGGTGGACGCGCTTTCCCGGGCCGGATTCGTGTTCGATCTCCACGCCGACGATCTCGCCATCCTCGACGAGCACGTCGGTTACCGGGGCGTGCGTCTCGACGCGGGCGCCGTGCTCACGAGCGTCCACCGCGTTAGCGACGCAGAGCCGAAACGGGTCGACCGCGCCGTCAGGGAGCGCTATCGCCTTCTCGACGTCGCGCGCGAGGTACGGCTCGCGGCGGCGGGCTTCCTCACCGTCGATCACCTCAGAAGGGATGTCGCACGCGCGACAGCCCTCCAACTTCTCTTGAAAATACTCCTCGGAATCCTCCGGTCGCTTCACGAACATCCCACCGGTCTCCTCGACGCAGTGGCCCGCGATGTCGCGGAGGACGCGGTTCTCTTCGATACACTCGCGGGCGCTCTTCTGGTCGGAGACAGCGTATCGACCGCCGCTGTGTAATAGCCCGTGCATGCGCCCGGTCGTCCCGTGCGTCAGGTTCCCTTTCTCGACGAGGACCGTATCGAGCCCTCGCCGCGCCAGATCCCTGACGACGCCACAGCCCGTCGATCCCCCACCGACGACGATGACGTCCACCTGTTGATCCATATCGATCCGCTGGGACCCCGCACACTTTACTTTACCTCTTATCCAGACTCAATCATAACTATCAGGGACATTCAAGTAGTGCAAATGGCCGTGTCTCCGCCAGATTTATATACTCTAGTTTTTCACTCTCGGTTTGATCGGGATTTTAACAGGAAGTTTATTATGGTAGTACATTATGTTCACGAACGGCGTGGTAGCTTCCGTGAAGATATGCCGCGGCGACGACGACAACGCTCCCCGCTTCCGACCGCTGTGCCGGCGTGC
>LKMY01000113.1 GCA_001564205.1 Nanohaloarchaea archaeon PL-Br10_U2g5 | reverse complement strand
CGGCGAGTTCGCGGTCACGCCCCCACCGATCTGTGCCGAGGGACTCCGAGAGCCGCCGGGACTCCTCCTCTTCGCCGGGATCGTCGTCGGGATCGGCGCGCTCGCTTATCGGGACACGAACTCTCGGTTCGCGGCGATCACCGTGGCGACGGCGCTCGGGCTCCCCCTCGGAATGCTGTGGTGGCTGGTCTCCGTCTGTCGCCCGCTCGGCGCCGCGTTCGACGTCGCGTTCGGCGCCGGCGACGGCGACGAGGGGATCCTCCCCGAGGGCGGCGGTGGCGGCTCGGGACTGGGCGGCGGAGACGGTTCGGTGGCGACGCCCGAAGCCCTGTTCGCGGTCGTCGTGGTCGCCGCGCTCCTCGCGAGCCTGGTCGTCCTCCTCGCGGCCGCCGGCGACGATAACGCGGACGCGGTCGGCGGCGACGGCCCCGGCGACGAGGACGACGAGTCGAAACCGGACCTCGGTGCAGTCGGGCGAACCGCCGGCGAGGCGGCCGATCGAATCGAGTCGTCGGACGCCGACAACGAGGTGTACCGCGCGTGGCGCGACATGACCGCCGTGCTCGATGTCGACCGACCGGAGTCGTCGACGCCCGCGGAGTTCGCGGCCGCGGCGATCGACGCCGGCGTCGACGAGGAGCCCGTTGACGACCTCACCGCGGTGTTCGAGCGAGTTCGATACGGCGGCGAAGACGCGACTGCCGACCGCGAGCGGCGGGCCATCGAGGCGCTCCGGCGGATCGAAGCGCGACACGGAGGTGACGAGTAGTGCGGCTCCTCGTCGCCGTCGGCGTGGCGGCGATTACGGTCGGGTTCGTTGCCGCGGTCGACCGCGGACTCGCCGCCGCGCTGGACCTCTCGACCGCCGTCGTCACGCTGATCGGACTGTTCGGCGTCGTTCAGGGCGTCCGATACGCGAACGGTCGCCGGAACCGAGAGCGCCGGACGACGGACCTCGGAGCCCCAGAGCGCCGGACGCAGGCGGCCGTTCCCGGCGCCGATCTCGACGAGCGGATCGCGCGGACGACGACCGGGTCGCGCGGCGGCTACCGGTCCCGGACCGAGCTTCGCCGCCGGATCCGAACCGTCGCGGTCGCGGTCGTCGCCCGCGACCGAAATCGGTCGTCTGCGGACGCGGAACGCGCCGTCCGGACCGGCGCGTGGACGACCGATCCGACGGCGGCCGCGTTCTGCTCCGCCGAGCGGTCGTACCCGCTCGGGGTGCGGCTCCGCGCCGCCGCAACCAGCCGGTCACGGTACGGGTACGGACTCAGGGCTACCGTGGAGGCGATCGAGCGCCTCGAATCGCGAGGCGGTCGCGCTTCTGACGATGATCACGGAGACGGGTTGAGACACCGACGACGGACCGCAGAGCGACCGGGGGTGGATCGATGACCGCAGACGAGGAGTCCGAGGTGACCGCCGAGCCGAGGTGGCGGTCGCGGCCGGCGTTCGGAACGGGGCGATGGGACGGCGTTACCGGGGTCGCGCTGGCGCTCGTCGGCGTCGGCGTCGTCGCGCGGCAGCCCGGACTCGTCGTGCTCGGCGCGGTCGGGGTCGGCTACGGGCTCTACGGACGGATCGGCGAGGCACCGGAGGCGACGCTCGCGGTGACGCGAACCGTGACCGACGACGCCCCATCGCCGGGTGACGAGGTGACGGTCGTAATTCGCGCGCAAAACGTCGGTGAGGGCCTCCTTCCCGACCTTCGGATCGTTGACGGAGTCCCGTCCGGACTGGAGGTCATCGATGGCCCGGCGCGGATCGCGACCGCGTTACGACCCGGTGCAACGGCGACGTTCGCGTACACGGTGCGAGCGAGCCGCGGCGAACACGAGTGGGGAGAGCTCACGGCGATCACCCGTGACGCGGCTGGGTCTCGCGAGCGCGTGACGGCAATCAAGGCCACTCCCGCGACGCGGGTCGTTTGTATGCCAGCGTTGGCCGCGGGCGGTGCCCTCCCGCTCCGGAGGCTGACGACGGCCGATCACGGGCGCGTTCCGACCGACCTCGGCGGGTCGGGCGTCGAATTCTACGCCACCCGCGAGTACCGGCGTGGTGACCCCCTCACGCGGATCGATTGGAACCGTCGAGCGCGGACGGGCGAGCTGTCGACGCTGGAGCTTCGCGAGGAGCGCGCGGCGACCGTCATCCTGCTGATCGACGCGCGCGAAGCCGCGTACGTCGCGCGGGATCCCCGGGGCGACACCGCCGTCGAGACGAGCGTTGAGGCCGCCGGACAGGCGTTTACCGCGCTGCTCGACGCCGGCGATCGAGTTGGGATCGCAACGCTCGGGCCGCTGGACTGCTGGTTGGCGCCGGGCGCCGGCACGGTACAGGCCGCTCGCGGACGGGAGACGCTCGCGACCGACCCCGCGCTGGCGCCGACGCCGAACGACGGACGGTTCTACCGGTCGCTGTGGTTCCGTCGATTCCGCCGGCGGCTCCCGACCGACGCGCAGGTGTTGTTCTTCACGCCGCTCGTCGACGGCCTCTCCGCGCGGCTCGCGCGACGAATCGACGCGTACGGTCACCTCGTCACCGTGCTCTCACCGGACGCAACCGCCGACGAGACGCTCGGACAGCGGCTGGTCCGCTCCGAGCGACGAGAACGGCTCCGGGAGCTCCGATCCGCTGGAATCAGGACCGTCGAGTGGGGAGACGAGCCGTTTCCGGTCGCGGTCGCGAGGGCGACGAGCCGGTGGTCGCGGTGACCGATCGAGACCCGGAGACGGAGGGCACCGACCTCGTACCGGATCACGAGCGTGACGCTCGCCCGCCGACGCTCGCGGTCGTTGCGAGCCTCGTCGCCGCTGCAGTCGCAACCCTGGCCGTCGTCCTCGTGGCACCCATCGGTGGGGCGATCGTGGGGCTAGCGACCGTTGCGCTCACCGCCGGTCTGTTCCGACGGTCCGCGCGACTGTTGTCGTGGGGCGTCGGGATCGGTCTCGTCGGGATCGCGATTGCGGGGTACTTCGGCGGCGCGATAGAGCCGCTGCTCGTCGGTGGGGTCGCGCTCGCGTTCGCGTGGGACCTCGCCGATCACGGGCTCTCCGTCGGCGAACAGGTCGGTCGCGAGGCGCGGACCCGGCGAAACGTGGCTGTTCACGCCGGCACGAACCTCCTCGTCGGCGGGGTGGCCGTCGGTATCGCCTACGGTGTCTCCGTCGCAGCCGGGGGCGGACGGCCGGTTGCCGCGCTCGCGCTGCTGCTGTTCGGCGGCGTCCTGCTGGCGTCTGCGTTCCGGTGACTCCCGAGAGCGTCCGGCCGATCGCCGTCTCTTTTATATTCCGCGACCGACGGTTACGTATGTACAGCGGAGCGCCCGAAGCGACCGAAACGCCCGCAGCGACCGTCACGCCCGCAGCGACGGGGTGGTCGGCGTGACGGATCTCGTGACGTTCGGCGAGACGATGCTCCGGCTCTCGCCCGCACGTGGCGACCGGCTAGAGACCGCGACCGAGTTCGACGTACAGGCGGGCGGCGCAGAGAGCAACGTCGCGGTCGGCGCGGCGCGGCTCGGTGCGGACGCCGTCTGGCTCTCGAAACTCCCAGAGTCACCGCTCGGCCGACGGGTTGTCGGAGAGCTGCGAAGTCACGGCCTCCGGACCGGTGTCGCATGGGCCGATCCGACCGAGAGCCGCGTCGGCACGTACTACCTCGAACACGGCGGCGAGCCGCGAGGGACGAACGTGGTCTACGACCGCGCCGACGCCGCGATCACTACGGTCGAGCCGAGCGAGCTGCCGACCGGAGCGCTCGAGTCCGCGTCCCGGTTTCACACCACCGGGATCACGCCGGCCCTTTCCGAGCGGGCCGCCGAGACGACGACTGCGCTATTGCGCGCAGCCGGCGAGGCCGGCGTCACCCGGTCGTTCGATCTGAACTACCGGGCGAAGCTCTGGGAGCCGGAGACGGCCCGCGAATCCTACGAGGCGCTGTTCGACCACGTCGACACGCTGTTCGTCCCGCGGCGAGACGCTCGCGAGGTGCTCGATCGAGAGGGTAACGCGGTCGAGATCGCCCACGGGCTCGCCTCGACCTTCGACTTCGAGACGGTTGTCGTCACCCGCGGGACGGAGGGGGCGGTCGCGTTGCGAGGCGGCGAGGTGAACGAGCAGGGCGTCTTCGACGCCGAGACGTTCGACGCGATCGGTACCGGTGACGCGTTCGTCGCGGGCTATCTCGCGAAGCGGATCGACGGTGGCGACGTCGCCGACGCGTTAGCGTGGGCCGCGGCGGCCGCCGCCCTGAAACGGACTATCGGGGGCGATATCGCCGTAATCACGCCGGGAGACGTGGCAAGCGTCGTCGACGGCGCAGGTGGCATCGACCGGTGACAGAAACGCCAGAGCGGCGCGAAAGGAGACTCGCTCCCGCGTTTCGACCCGTTTATGTTCGCCGACCCACCTCCGGATAGTATGACCGACGACGACCGACGACGCGACCTCATCGCCGCGCTGCGGGCGGCAGACGCCGTCAGATTCGGCGAGTTCGAGCTCTCACACGGCGGTACCAGCGACTACTACGTCGACAAGTACCTCTTCGAGACGGATCCGGACGCGCTCGCGCTCGTCAGCGAGGCGTTCGCCGACCGACTCGCGGAGACGGACGCGAAGCTCGCGGGCGTGGCGCTCGGTGCGGTGCCGCTCGTGGCCGTAACCGCGACGGCGCTCGGCCGTCCGTACGTCATCGCACGCAAGCAGGCGAAGGAGTACGGCACCGGCAACCGAATCGAGGGGAAACTCGACGAGGACGAGGAGGTCGTCGTGTTAGAAGACATCGCCACGACCGGCCAGTCGGCCGTGGACGCGGTCGAAGCGTTACGAGCGGCCGGCGCGACGGTCAACCGGGTGTTGGTCGTCGTCGACCGCGAGGAAGGGGCCGCGGAGCTGCTCGCGGACCACGACATCGAACTGGAGTCGCTGCTCACGGCGACCGAGCTGCTCGCAGAGCGCAACAGCGAGTAGCGTGCGGTCCACGGCGGTCACGCCTCCGGCGATTCCACCGTCGGCACGGCGACGCGGTCGAGCACGTCGGCTATCACGTCGCGTTTGTCGGCGTCATTGACGGCGGCGTCCGGCGTCAAGACGAGTCGGTGTGCGAGTGCGGGCCCGGCGACGCGCTTCACGTCGTCGGGCGTGACGAACTCCCGACCGGCGATCACGGCGGCGGCCCGAGCCGTCTCGAATAATCGCTGGGTGCCGCGAGGGGAGACCCCGACGTCGACGCGGCGGTCCGCGCGAGTCGCGCGGGAGACCGACGCCATGTATTCCAGGAGGTCGTCCTCGACGCGAACCGTCTCCGGCACCTTCCGGAGGTCGGCGACAGCGCCGGGATCGAGCACTCGTTCGACGGTTGGCGCCCGCTCGGCGCGCCCCGCACGCCGCCGAAGCAGCTCGACCTCGCCCTCGCTGTCGGGGTAGCCGATGGCGGTCTTGATCGCGAATCTATCGAGCTGTGCCTCCGGCAGCGGAAACGCCCCCTCACTCTCGACGGGATTCTGCGTCCCGATAACGTAAAACGGATCCGGCAGACCGTGCGTCTCGCCGTCGACGGTCACCTGCCCCTCTTCCATCGCTTCGAGGAGCGCCGCCTGCGTCTTCGGCGGCGCGCGGTTTATCTCGTCGGCGAGAACGACGTTCGCGAAGATCGGACCGGGCGAAAACGAAAAGGAACCGTCGCGCTCGTCGAAGACGTTCGTCCCAGTGACGTCGCTCGGGAGGAGATCGGGAGTGAACTGAATTCGTGAGAACGCCAGTCCGAGCGCGGTCGCGAACGACCGCGCGGAGAGGGTTTTTCCGGTGCCGGGTACGTCTTCTAACAGAACGTGACCGCGGGCGAGGATACCCAGTGTGACGCGGTCGAGGAACTCGCGGTCGGCGACGACCGCACCGCCGACTTCGTCGACGACGCGAGAACAGGCCGCCGCCGCTTCGGGGACGTTCATACGGATGCCACGCGAGCCGACCCGAAAAGCGTTGTCGGCGGGGGTGACCACAGCCGGTCGTGTCCGGCGGCGGAGTCTCGGTCGGTAACGATCGAAACGCATAACAGCGGAACCGATGAATAAGAGAGTGAGCCGAGGTAGCCTAGCCTGGCCAAGGCGGTAGATTCGAAATCTACTGTCCATTCGGACACCGGAGTTCAAATCTCCGCCTCGGCGCTCCACCGTTCATGCTCGAGAGCGACACGCTTCGG
>LKMY01000011.1 GCA_001564205.1 Nanohaloarchaea archaeon PL-Br10_U2g5 | reverse complement strand
GAGCGTTGCGAACGCCGTCGTCTGGGTCGCCGCGGTCGCGATTGGTTTTACGATCGCCGGCTACGGGGCGTTCCTCTCGGCGTTCGCCGTCTTCGGCGGTGCCATCGCGCTCGCGATCGGCTTCGCCGCACAGGATCTACTCGGCAACTTCGTCGCCGGGATATTCATCCTGAAAGATAAGCCGTTCGAGGTCGGTGACTGGATCGAGTGGGACGGAAACTCCGGCCGGGTGGAGGATATCGACCTCCGAGTGTCGAGGGTTCGAACGTTCGACAACGAGCGGATCACGGTGCCGAACGGCGACCTCGCGAACAACGCGGTGACGAACCCGGTCGCTTACGAGACGCTCCGACAGAAGTTCGTCTTCGGCATCGGTTACGACGACGACATCTCAGAGGCGACGGACATCATCATCGAAAAGGCCGAGGCGCACGCGGAGATTCTCGACGACCCCGGCCCGTCCGTTCGGCTCGTCGAGCTCGGCGACTCCGACGTGGGACTCCAGTGTCGCTGGTGGATCAAGGACCCCGACCGCGGCGACTTCGTCCGAGTGCGTTCGGAGTACGTTACCGAGGTGAAAGAGGCGTTCGACGAGGCCGGTATCGACATCCCGTACGTTCATCGGCAGCTCACTGGGAGCGTCGAAGTTATCGAGTCGGTCGCGGACGGCAAGTAGGGATTCGGCGCGGGTCGAGTCTCGCTTCGCGTTCAACCGGCCTCTTCGTCGACATCGCTCGCGGAAGGACGGTACTGCCGACTGACTGCCTGCCAGCGGTTCGAACGGAATCGGTACCCGTTCAGCCCGGCCGGGACAAGCTTCTCGAAGATGAGCGCCGCGTACAGCCCACCAACGCCCACCGGCGTCACGAGCCCGAGTAGCGCGGCTGGAAGCGCGAAAACGTAGAGTCCAGCCATCGACGCGTAGAAGGGCCACTGCGTGTCGCCGGCCCCACGCAACGAGCCGGTGATCGATCCGTCGATCCCCAGCGGTATCGCCGAGAGCGCGGCTACGAGGACGAACGCCGCGGTCGCCGTCACGGCGGCCGGATCGTCGACGAACACCCGTGCGATCGGCGTCGCGGCGACGGCCACGAGAGCGGACGCGAGGACGTAGGTGAGCGCCGACAGTCGGATCACGTCTCGGCCGTACTCCGCCGCGAGCGTCTCTTCGCCCGCGCCGAGACGCTGGCCGACGAGCGTGCTCGCGGCGATCGAAAACCCCCAGCTGAAGCTCCCGAGCAGCGCGCGAACGCGGCGACCGACTTCGAGCGCTGCGACCGTGACGGAGCCGAACGACGACGCGATCCATAACAGTGGAAAGACGATGACGCCCTCGGCGACGCGGCGCGCAATCAGCGGCGCTGAAACGCGGAGGAGCTGACGGGCAAGCCCAAGGTCAATCCACGGACCAGAGCGACCCACAGGGACCGGAGACGCCCCGTGTCCGAAGTACGTCCGTCCCGTCATCCCCCACGAGAGGACGATCCCGACCGCCGCGATCGAGACTGCCGTCCCGATACCCGCACCCAACACGCCGAGACCCGCACCGAACACGAGGAGGGCGGTCAACGCGACGTTTAACAGCGCGCCACCCGCGCGGACAACCATCGGCGTAAACGTGTCTCCGACGCCGGCGTACGTCCGGCTCGCGATCATGTTAAAGAACTCGAAAAGCAGGGCCGGCGCGGTGACGACGAGGTACGTCACGCCGAACTGCAATGCGGCTCCATCGCCGCCGACCAACGCGATCAGCGACTCTGCGAAGGCGACGTATCCGACGACGATGGGGGCTGCGAGCAGGGCGGACACGAGCAGCGACTGCTTGACGACGAGGCTGGCCCGATCGATCTCGCCGCCGCCGTAGTTCTGCGAGACGAGCGAGACCGTCCCGCCGGCGAGCCCGATAGAAACGAACTTCGCGAGCTGCCAGTACGCGAACGCGAACGCGAGCCCGGCGACCGCCGGCGCACCCAGCACGATCCCGATGATCGCGAGGTCGACGGTGTTCTTCGACATGATCGCGAATCCGGTGATGATCCGCGGCCACGCCAGATCGAGCGTTTCGGTGAGTCGCGCACGATCGATCACCCCTGCCCGGTCGAGCACGTCCGCAATCGCGTCGCCGAGCGGTGCGAGGCGGTCGCGGACGCGGGAGATCATTGCATCTTACACGGTCATCGCGAGTCTTGTGTCTGTCCGTTGGCCGGCGCCTTGGAGCGGCGGCGACGGATTCCGGCCGCGGTCGATCAGAACGCAACCGTTTTGCGATGACCACCGAATGATACCACTAATGGATCCAACGACGTGGCAGACGTATCTTGTGACGGGAGCGAGTAGCTCGGCCGGCAGAGACACCCCGAGCGTCGTCGCCGACGCGCTCGACGGTAGAATCGACGTCGTCCAGCTTCGAGACAAAGAGGCCACCGCTCGGGAGCGGTATCACACCGGTCGGCGGCTCCGGGAGCAGACGAGGGCGGCGGGCGTTCCGCTCGTCGTCAACGACCGGATCGATCTCGCGCGGGCGATCGACGCCGACGGCGTCCACCTCGGACAGTCTGACCTGCCTGTCGAGGTCGCTCGTGAACAGCTCGGCCCGGCTGCTATGGTGGGTGTCTCCGCGTCTACGGTCGCCGAGGCGAAGGCGGCCGAGGCCGCCGGCGCGGACTACCTCGGTGTCGGCGCCGTCTATGGTACCACCTCGAAAGATGTCCCGGACGAGAAGAACGGGATCGGTACGGAGCGGATCGAAGCGGTGGCGGACGCGGTCGATATTCCCGTAATCGGGATCGGCGGAATAAACGCGAGCAACGCGGCCAGCGTCGTCGAAGCGGGTGCGGCCGGGGTGGCCGTTATTTCGGCGATCACGGCAGCGGACGATCCGCAGGCTGCGACCACGGAGCTTCGAGAGGTGGTCGCGAATGTCTGAAGAGCCGCCGGCCGAGGAGCTTCTCGGCGACGGAAGCCTCCCTGACGCGCTGTCGATGATCAGCGAGACGGCACCGCTGATCCACCACCTCACGAACGACGTGACGACGAGCGAGACGGCGAACATCACCCTCCACTGGGGCGGGCTCCCGGTGATGGCCGACGCGCCCGCTGAGGCTGGCGATATGGCCGCCGGGGCGGACGCGGTCGTTATAAACACCGGAACGGCAACGAGGACGGATATCGATGCGATGGTCGACGCCGGACAGCGAGCCAACGAAGCCGACGTGCCGGTCGTTCTCGATCCGGTCGGATACGGGGCGACACCGCACCGTGTTGAATCAGTCGGCCGACTGCTCGATGCCGTCGCGTTCGACGTGATCAAGGGAAACGTCGGAGAGATTCGGGGGCTCGTCGGCGAGGAAGCGACCGTCAGAGGTGTCGAATCTGTTGACAACGACGTCGGCGAGGCGAGCGTCGGCGCCGCCGCACAAGCGCTCGCGATCGAGACCGGCGCCGTCGTCGTCGCGTCCGGTCCGACGGATGTCGTCGCCGACGTGGACGGCGAAGCGTACGAACTCGCGGTCGGCCACGAGCGGATGGGATCGTTCGTGGGATCGGGCTGTATGCTCGCGAGTACGCTCGGGACGGTGACGGCGCTGACCCGCGAGGCGGACACGCCGGTCGCGACCGCGACGGAGGCGGCGCTGATCGCAACGGCGGCGTACGGACTAGCCGGGGAACGAGCGGCGACGGCGGAGCCCCCAGGGCCGGCGAGCTACCGGACGGCGTTCATGGACGCGATCGCGTCGATGGCGTCGGATCCGTCCGACCTCGACGCCGCCGGTCGGGTGTCGATTCGATAATGGCGAACAGGCGGTGCGTGTAGAGACAGCGGCTCCGCGCGGGACCGCACCGCACACCCGCATTCCCCCGCGCGGCAAGTCGATCGAGCACGGAAGGTCTGCCCTCGGTATCTAATAAAAACGATCGGGTCGCTTATTTCGGCTATCGCGTCGCCTGCTTCCACTCGCGGAGGCCGATCCGGTCGCCGTCGAGCGCTTCGGGAGACGCTTCGGTCGCCGCCCAGACGAACAGCGGGGCGACGCTCTCGGGCTCGCGAGCGCGCTCCATACCGGTGAGGTCGGTCGCGACGAGCCCCGGGTCGACGACGCCGACGGTCGCATCGAGATCGGCCGCGAACCCACGGGCGATCGCCTCGGCCGCGGCCTTCGATACGGCGTACGCCCCCATTCCGGCCTTCGACTCGTGAGCGACCGACCCGGACGGAACGATCAGTCGGGCGTCGGCGGCGAGGTGGGGGACCGCTTCGGAAAGCGTCGCGAAGACGCCGCGAGCGTTCGTTCGCATCGTGTCGTCGTAGTCGGCGTAGCTCGTCTCGTCCGTCGGGTTCTCTCCCGGCGCACCGTGAAACACCGCTGCGTTGGCGAAGACGACGTCTATCGGACCGGCCTCGCGGGCGGCTCGCTGGAAAAACCGTTCGAGGTCGAACTCGTCGCGGACGTCGACGCGCTCGCCCCACGCGGTGCCGGTGTCGTCCGTCTCGCGGTCCGGGTCGTCGCCGTCAGCGGCGCCGGCGTGGTCTCCCTCGTCGCCGTCGCCTCCGCTGTCCCCGTTCAACGCGTCGACCGTCCGATCGACCGCGCCACCGTCGCGTCCGGAGACGGCGACGAACGCCCCCTCCTCGACGAACGCCTCGGCGATCGCTCGTCCGATCCCGCTCGTTGCGCCGGTGATCGCGACCGTCAAATCCATGTGCTCGGTGATACGGGCGTCGGCGACTTAGGCGTACCCACTCGCCGCGTCTGGCCGGTATTTATACTGCTCCCGAACGTACGTCCGTGCATGGACGTGGCCCCGGACATCGACGCCGTGGCCGGCGAATCCGTCGTCGTGATCGGCGGCGGGTTCGGCGGCCTCTCGACAGCGTGTTACCTCGCCGACGCCGGCGCGGACGTCACCCTCCTCGAAAAGAACGAACAGCTCGGCGGCCGTGCGAGTCGACTCGAAGCGGACGGGTTCCGGTTCGATATGGGTCCGTCGTGGTACCTGATGCCGGACGTGTTCGAGCGCTTCTTCGGTCATTTCGGTCGAACTCCCGACGAGTTCTACGAGTTGGAGCGGTTAGATCCGCATTATCGCGTGTTCTGGAAGGACGGCGACCGAGTGGACATCCTTCCCGACCGCGAGCACAACAAGGCCCTGTTCGAGGAGTACGAGCCGGGCGCCGGCGAGGCGTTCGAGGAGTACTTGAGAGAATCCGAGCGCACCTACGAGATCGGCATGGAGCACTTCGTCTACGAGGACCGCCCGCGCCTGCGCGACTACGTCGACCGCGACGTCCTTCGGTACTCGTGGGGGCTTTCGCTGTTGGGCAAGATGCAGGGGCACGTCGAGGGCTACTTCGACCACCCGAAGCTCCAACAGCTGATGCAGTACACGCTCGTCTTCCTCGGCGGCTCCCCGACGAACACCCCGGCGCTGTACAACCTGATGAGCCACGTCGATTACAACATGGGCGTCTACTACCCCGAGGGTGGGATCGGTGCCGTCGTCGACGGGATCGTCGAACTCGCCGAGGAGCTCGGCGTCGAGTTCGTCACCGACGCGGAGGTCGTCGGCATCGAGGGGCGATACGGCGCGTTCGCAGTCGACACTGCCGACGGCGACCGCTATCTCTCGGATCTAGTCGTCTCAGACGCCGACTACACGCACACCGAACAGGAGCTGCTTCCGCAGCATAAGCGACAGTACACGGAAGCGTACTGGGAGTCGAAAACGTACGCCCCCTCCGCGTTCCTGCTGTACCTCGGCGTCGAGGGCGACGTGCCGAACCTCGAACACCACACGCTGGTGTTGCCGACGAACTGGAACCGCCACTTCGAACAGATCTTCGACGACCCCGAGTGGCCCGAAGACCCGGCGTACTACCTCTGTGTCCCTTCGAAAACTGACGACACGGTCGCACCCGACGGTCACAGCAACCTCTTCGCGCTCGTTCCCATCGCCCCCGGACTAGCGGACACGCCCGAGCTCCGTGAGGAGTACCGCGATCTCGTGTTGGACGACATCGCCGAGAACACCGGGACGGAGCTACGCGACCGGATCGTCTTCGAGGAGTCGTTCTCGGTCGACGACTTTTCCGACCGCTACAACAGCTACCAAGGAAGCGCGCTGGGGCTGGCACACACGCTGCGACAGACCTCGCTGCTCCGCCCGCCGCACCGCTCCGAGGCTGTCGACGGGCTCTACTTCACCGGCTCGACGACGACGCCGGGTATCGGCGTCCCGATGTGTCTCATTAGCGGACAGCTAACGGCCGAGGAGCTCTCGAAGACGGCGTGAGTGGAACCGTGACCGAAACCGAGCAGCGATCGGCGGGAGACGAACCCGGAGAGGCCGCGTCGGCGACCGATCACCTCCGATACCTGTTGGTGTTATCGCGGCCGCGATTCTGGCTGTACCTCGCCGGTCCCGTCGCCGTCGGTGTCACGTACGGTATCAGCGACGTGAGCGAGCTGTTCACGCCGGTGACTCTTGCGCTGGCGGGGTATTTCCTCATTCCAGCGAACGTCTTCCTCTACGGCGTCAACGACGTGTTCGACGCCGATATCGACGAGTTGAACCCGAAAAAGGAGGACCGCGAAGCGCGCTGGCAGGGAGACCGTCTCGTCGTGCTCGCGGTGCTCGCCTCCGCCGTCGCAGGGCTCGCCACGTTCGCGATCACGCCGCGGGTCGCGTGGCCGTATCTAGCCGGGTTCCTGCTGCTCGGTGCAGCCTACAGCGCCCCGCCGGTGCGGTTCAAGACGACTCCGTTCGCCGACTCCGTGTCGAACGGGCTTTATATCCTGCCGGGCGCCGCGGCGTACGCCACGGTCGCGGGCGCACATCCCCCTGTCGCGGCGCTCATCGGCGCCTGGCTCTGGACGATGGGGATGCACACGTTCTCGGCGATCCCGGACATCGAACCCGACCGTGCGGCCGGTATTCGGACGACTGCGACGGTGCTCGGCGAACGGCGCACGTACGCCTACTGCTTCATCGCGTGGGTCGCCGCCGCGGTCGCGTTCGCGACGCTCGATCCGCGGCTCGGGGCACTGCTCGGCGCGTACCCAGTCTTCGTCGCGTGGGTCGCCACCTCGTCGATCGTCGTTGACCGCGCCTACTGGTGGTTCCCGGCGCTTAACACCGTCGTCGGCACGCTCATGGCGATGGGTGGACTCTGGCGCGTCTACCCGGTCACGGAGGTGATCGCGTGAGCGACAAGAACGGATCGGCGGGGTCGACGGAGTCGACCGGCGGCGAGCCGGCCTCGGCGACCTCGACCGCTTCTGCGTTCGATGCGATACGTGCCCGGCTTCCGAACACCCGCCGCGAGACGGAGTCCCTCTTGGACCGAATCGTCCGCGAGAACCGATTTACGATCGCGGTGTTGTTCCCCGTCGTCGGCGCGGTCACGCTCATCGGGAGCGCGGAGGGGTGGATGCCGGAGCCGCTCGCGTTTAACCCGTGGTTCGTGCTGTTCGGCGTGCTGGTGATGCGCTCGCCGCTCGTCGTGGGCGTGTTGCCCGCGATCGATCGCCGGGCGGTCGGGTGGATCACGGTGTTGGTCGCGTACACCTACGCAATAGAGATGTTCGGCGTCGCGACGGGGTGGCCGTACGGCACCTTCGAGTACACGGTGAGTCTCGGGCCGATGATCGCCGGGGTACCGCTGGCGCTCCCGGTGTTTTTCATCCCGCTCGTGATGAACGCGTACCTGCTGTGTCTCCTGCTTCTCGGCCCGCGGGCGTCGAACGGCTGGCTCCGGCTGTTGACAGTGATCCCGACGGTCGTCGCGATGGACGTCGTCTTAGACCCCGGCGCGGTCGCGCTCGGCTTCTGGGACTTCGGTGGCGGCGCATTCTACGGTGTCCCGCTCTCGAACTACGCCGGTTGGGTGTTGTCGGCGACGGTCGCAGTGGTCACGCTCGACCGCGCGTTCGAGATGGCCGCGCTCCGTGAACGGCTAGCGAACTGCGAATTCATGCTCGACGACATGGTGAGTTTCGTGATCCTCTGGGGCGGGATCAACCTCTGGTACGGGAGTCTCGTCCCCGCGCTCGTCGCGCTCGCGTTCGGCGTCGGCCTCGTCCGTGCCGACCGCTTTGATGCACGGCTGTTCAATCCGTGGCGGTAACTCCATCTCAGCGGCGTTACTCGATTCCACACCTGGCTCTACTCGGAGTCTCTTATATACGCCCCGTTCATCTATGCACGTATGAGCGTTCACCTCGTTGTTACGTCTCGAGCGGAGGGGAGTGAATGAGCCGTCTCGCGATCGAATATAGGACTCACGAGCGGGTCCGTGAGCTGGTCGAACGGTTGGTCTACAGTGCCGAACACGTCAGCATCGAGTTTGACGGGTGGGAGGAGCCGCAAGTGAAAGGACCGGGGCTCTACTTCGCCGTCGTCGGCGATTGCGATTACGGGATCTACGCTGACCCGATGGGGAACAATCGATGGCCTCGCGACACCTGCGTGTCGGCCTACGAGGAGGACGCGCTCGCCGATGCCGTGGAGACGGTGAGCGTCGAACGAGACGGCGGTATCGTCGTCGCAGTCGACGGAGAGATCGAATCACAGATGGTTCGGTTCCGCGATCTGGGGACTCGAAATGAGGACGCGGAGCTCGTCGACGACGTGAGCTACGAGCCGTGGATGGGCTCGCGACATATGAGTGCAATCGAGACCTCTGTCCGGCCGGAGGTGATCGCCACGGTGACGCTGAGCGAGGAAACAGGGCGCGTGAGCGTCTTCCGCGACGGCGAGGCGAAGTCGATGCGCCGGCACCAACTCGGTGGTCCGTGGCGCGTGGACTCAAACTGAGCCGCAACCGTTGCCGCGTTCTCGCTCTTCGAGTACGAGTCCCTATCATTATGACCGGGCCGGCCGAACGGTCGCGTATGTACGACGACATCTTGGTGCCGACCGACGGGAGCGAGGCGGTCGATCGGGCGCTCGACCACGCCGTCCGGCTGGCGAGCGACCACGACGCGACGGTCCACGCGCTGTACGTGGTCGATCGTCGGATCGCAACGGCGAACTCGGGAGCGCTTCACGACGAGATCGTCGCCGATCTCGAGTCGCAGGGGAGTAAAGCGGTCGCAGCCGTGGCGGAGCGCTCTGAGGCGGCCGGGCTCGACGTCGAGACGCACGTCGTGAGCGGGACCCCCGACACGGAGATCGTCTCGTACGCCGAGGAGCACGGGATCGACGTGATCGTGATGAGCCCGGAGGGGAAGTCACCACGTGAGCGGATTCAGTCGCTCGGAAGCGTCTCCGACCGAGTCGCCGACGACGCGACCGTTTCGGTCTTTCTCATCAAGTGATCAGGGAGATGGAACTCACCGTTCTCGGCTCGGGCAGCGCGATGCCGGTCCCCGACCGCGTGCAGGCGGGGTACCTCCTCGACGACGGCGACCGGTCGCTGCTCGTCGACTGCGGCAGTGGCGTCCTCCAGCGACTCGCCGGCACCGACACGGGGTATGAGGGCGTCTCGACGGTCCTCCTCACGCATCACCACCTCGATCACGTCTCGGCGCTGTTACCCCTGATAAAGGCTCGCTGGCTCGCCGGTGAGGAACACCTGGAGGTCGTCGGCCCCTCTGGCACCACGTCACTCGTCGACGGGCTCTTAGACGTCCACGACTACCTCGAGGGACGGATCGACCTCGCGGTTCGGGAGGTGTCGGCGTCGCGTCCCCTCACCGCGGCCGGCTTCGACGTTGCGGCCCGCGAAACGCGCCACTCGATGGACGGCCTCGCCTATCGGTTCGCACCGCCGAGCGCCGACGGCCTCGATCCGAGCGACGGGCCGCTCACGCTTTCCGGTGATACGGAGGCGTTCGGCGGGATGGCCTCGTTCGCCGACGGCAGCGACGTGCTCGTCCACGACTGTTCGTTCCCGGACGGGGTCGACGTTTCGAATCACCCGAATCCGACGACGCTCGGTGAGTCGCTCGCGGGAGCCGATATCGGGACGCTCTACCTCTCACACCTCTACCCGCACACGGGCGGCCGAGAGCGAGAGATGGCCAACGGCGTTCGAGAGGCCGGCTTCGCCGGCGACGTGGAGGTCGCGAGCGACGGCTTACGTGTCGAGGTCGGCGAGCGTTGAGCGGTCGGTCGACCGTTATCCGTCGACCGGGAGGAGCTCGACGAGCCGGCGGACTGCGTCGCTCGCGGTCGCGCCGAGCACGTACGTGATCGGCTCGATACCGAACGCACCCTCGTGGTAGACGACGGGTCGCACTCCCGCCTCGCGGAACCGCTCGCAGAGGTGCTGACCTCGGTTCTCGTAGCCGGCGTCGAATCGGAGCGGTTCGAGCCCGTGGTCGCGGGCCGCCGCGAGCAGCGCTTCGTCGGTTCGCACGTTGATCGCAGCCCTCAGTTCGGGATCCTGACCGGCCGCAGCGAGCACGGTTCCCGCGACGTGTCGCGACGCGCCGAACTCCGGATTTGCCGGGACCTCGACCCGACCGTCCATCTCGTAGATCCGGCCGGGGATCGCCGCGACGTCGGAGTGATCTTCCGCGCCGGAGAGCGCGTATCCGACGTTCGTTCCCACGTTAGGGACGAGAGCGGCCGCACCGTCGGTGCGCGCGAACAGTCGAGCCGCTTTTCGCACGTCTGTGAGAACCGCGCGCTCGGCTTCCAGTCGGTCGTTGGTGCCGCGGACACAGAGGTCACAGCCGAGTCCCGATAGCGCCGGCATCTCCGCCTCGTGAATCGCACAGATCGGTCCCCGATCCTCGAGCTCGTGGACGAGCGACGACAGCTCCGCGAGCGCGCCGTAGTCGTCGAGGCTACCGTCCGCGAACCCGTCGGCGAGCGTCTCGACGGTCGCGGCGGTTCGGGGATCCTCGGCGATCCGGTCGTCGATCTCGGCGTCGCCGCTCACATATCGACTGACGGCGGCCTGCGTGACGCCGAGCCGATCGGCGATCCGCTGTTGGGTGAATCCTCGGTCCGCAAGCGCGCGCGCCAGCAGCGCCCGCACGGTCGGAAGGAACCGCTCGACGACGATCTCGCTCGGCAGCTGCAGCGACATACCGAATTAAACGGGTGGGCGGGGTAAAAACCCGGGCGGACGCACGGGTCGAACCCCGAGTATACATGAGTTATATAAGCAAGTAATACCACGTCCTGTTCATGGCCTTTAGCGACGACCTGCTCGACGCCGGCTCGGAGATCTGGGCCGCACAGTTCGATCACCCGTTTGTCACGGAGCTCGCCACGGGCGGACTCGACCCGGTCGCGTTCAGTCGGTGGCTCGAACAGGATTATCGGTACTTGTTCGACTACGCTCGAACGTACGCGGTGGCGGGCGCGAAGGCCCGCGAAGAGGCCGCGATGGCGACGCTACTCGGCGGCGCCGGCGCCGTGTTGAACGAGGAACTCGACCTACATCGCTCGTTCGCGTCCGAGTACGGTCTGAGCGAGACGGATCTGGCCGAAACGGTAAAGACACCGACCTGCGAGGCGTACACGAGCTTTCTCGTCCGGACCGCATACGAGCGTCCGGTCCCGGTCGCAATCGCCGCTCTCTTTCCGTGCATGCAGGGGTACCTCGACGTGGCGGATCACATGGCCGCGCTCGCGGACGCGGAGCCGGCGGAGATATCACACCGATACGCCCCCTTCATCGAGATGTACACGAGCGACGAGTTCCGCGCGGAAACCGCGGCGCTACGCGACCTCGTCGACGACTACGCGGCGGCGTCCCCCGGCCACCGCGACGCGATGCGCGAGGCGTTCCTGACGAGCGGTCGACTCGAACTCGCCTTCTGGGAGATGGCGTACACGGGCGAAGGGTGGCTGGCGTGAGCGACGCTTCGGTTCCCCCGCGGTTCACCGACCGGCTTCGCGACGCCGTCGCGGACGACTGGGCCGCTGCGACCGATCACCGATTCACCCGTGAACTCGGTTCGGGGACGCTCGACGACGAAGCATTCCGCCGGTATCTCATACAGGATTACGCCTTCGTCGACGACCTGACGGCGGCGTTTGCGACCGCCGTTGCCGACGCGCCGTCGATGAGCGCTCGGCGTCCGTACGTCGAGTTTCTCGACACGCTCACCGACGCGGAGAACGACTTCTTCGAGCGCGCGTTCGACGGTCACGAAATCCCAGACGCCGCGCGAACGGACCCGGAGCTCTCCGAGCCCACCGCCGCGTTCCGGGATCTGCTCGGACGCGCCCGCGGCGACGGCGGGTACGCGGAGACCCTCGCGGTTCTCGTCCCGGCGGAATGGGTGTACCTCACGTGGGCGAGCCGCGAGGCGGGCGAGCCCCCCGAGAACCCGCTGTACGACGAGTGGATCGAGCTGCACGCGGCCCCGGAGTTCGCGGAGTTCGTCGGCTTCCTCCGCGCCGAGCTCGATCGCGTCGGGCCGGAGTTGTCCCCTCGACGGCGCGACCGCGTCGAATGGCTGTTCGCACGAACCGTCGCGCTGGAGGTCGCCTTCTTCGACGACGCCTACAACACGGAGGATAGCGGCTGATGGTGTCGACAGGCGTCGCGCTAGCGGTCACGGTCATCGCGCTCGGAGCGTTCACCGTCGCCGGCGTACTGCACGCACGCGGGCGCGTTAGGACACTCGACGACTACATCACTGCTCGCGGGTCGACTGGCCCAGCGGTTACCACGGCGACGGTCGTGGCCAGCGTGATGGGCGCGTGGATCCTGCTCGCCCCCGCGGAGGCCGGCGCCGCGTTCGGCGGGCTCCCCGCGATCCTCGGCTACGCCGTCGGGAGCGCGATCCCGTTTCTCCTCTTCGTTCCGGTGGGGCTTCGCGTCCGACGGCTGCTCCCGAGCGGTCACTCGCTGACCGAGCTGGCGCTGGCGCGGTACGGGCGGCTGATGTACGTCCTCGTGGCCGTCGTCTCGTTGTTTTATATGTCGGTGTTCCTCGCGGCAGAGCTGACGGGGGTGGCGGCGGCGCTCGCGCTGCTCGCCGACGTGCCACAGTGGCAGACGGCGGCACTGATCGGGGGGTTCGTGCTGTTGTACACGGCGTACGGTGGACTGGTCGCCAGCGTGTTCACCGACACGCTACAGGCGCTCGTGATCCTGCCGCTGCTGATCGTCAGCTTCGTCGGCGCAGTCGTCGCGCTGGGCGGGACCGGGGAGCTTCACGCGACCGCCGTGTCGACCGACCCGACGCTGCTCGATCCGACATTCGGTCCCGGCGTCGCCTTCGGAGTCTACGTCGCGTTCGCGGTGATCGGCGCGAACATGCTGAACCAAGGGATGTGGCAGCGGGTGTACGCCGCCCGCGACGGCGCGTCGCTCCGGTGCGGGTTCGGCGTGGCCGCGGCGGCCGTACTCCCGATGGTGTTGCTCGCGGGGCTGTTCGGCGTCGTCGCCGCGGCGCTTGGACTGACCGCCGACGGCGGCGCGTCGGTCGCCTTCTTCCTCGTCGTGTTGGAGGCGTTCCCGGAGTGGCTCGCGCTGTGTGTCGTCGTCCTCGCGGTGCTGCTCGTCGCCAGTTCGGCGGACACGATGTGTAACGCGATCGCCAGCCTCGTCACGGTCGACCTCGCGCGGCTGTTCGATGCCGGCGGTCGCGGGCTCGGCCGGGCCGGACGCGCGCTCACCGCGTTCGTCGCGATCGGTGCCACCGTCGTCGGCGCACAGGGATACAGCGTGCTCGCGCTGTTTCTCACCGCTGACCTCGTCGCGGCAGCGGTGTTCATTCCGTTCCTCGCCGGCCTCTGGTCGCGGGACCTCTCAGACGTTGGCGCGGTCCTCGCGAGCCTTGCGGGGCTCACGGTGGGCGTCCTTTATTTCCCGTACTTCGCACCCGCGCTCGCTCACCTTCCGGTGGCGACGCCGACTCCGTCGTTCCTCGTCGCGTTCGTCGGGGCGACCGCCGTTTCAGCGGCGGCGACCGGGGTCGCTCACTGGCTCGGAAGCGCGGCCGTCGACCTCGACGCGCTCGACGCGGAGATGCGCCGACTCGACCACCCGATGACGGACGGGGGAACCACCCGGGCGGTCGACCGAGCCGACGACGCGGCCGCAGCGCCCGGCGGTGAGGACGCGTGACTCCGGTGCCGCTCACCGTACTCATCCCGCTCACGGCGCTCGGCGCAGCGTCGTTTGCGGCGCTCGTCTGGGGATCCGTCGGGTTGGTTCTCGTCGTGTTCGGATACGTCGCTGTCGCGTATGCCCGAGAACTCCTGGGAGGCGAGGTCGACGACGCGCCCCTGGACTCGTAACCATCTTTGATTACGGAGTTCGGTGATCGACCCGGATATTTAAGCGGTCATAGTGGCTTCTTCAGCGTATGACCGGGCCACTCGCGGACGACTTCGGGCGAGACGTGACGGGGGTGCGCGTCTCGCTCACCGACCGCTGTAACTTCGACTGTATCTACTGTCACAACGAGGGGTTAGGCGACACGCGAGGGCCCATGGAGCCGGGTGACGACGAAATGAGTACGGACGACGTGGTCCGGTTCTTGGAGGTGGTCGAGGGGTACGGCGTCGACTCGGTGAAGCTCACCGGGGGCGAGCCGATGCTCCGGCAGGATTTAGAGGAGATCATCGAGCGCACGCCCGACTCGATGGAGGTGTCGATGACGACGAACGGGACGTTCCTCCCGGGACGAGCAGCAGATCTGAAGGCGGCGGGGCTCGACCGCGTGAACGTCTCGCAGGACGCGCTCGATCCGGACGACTTCGCCGAGGTGACGAAATCCGGCGCGTACGAGCAGGTGCTCGAGGGCGTCAAAGCCGCCGTCGGCGCCGGGCTCGACCCGGTGAAGCTCAACATGGTCGTGTTCACCCACACGGCGGGCTACGTCGAGGAGATGGTCGAACACGTCGCCGACAACGAGGGGCTGCAGCTCCAGCTCATCGAGTACATGCCGGAGCTCACGGGCAAGCCGGAGTGGAACATCGACATCCAACGGGTCCACGACTGGCTCGCCGACATCGCCGACCGCGTCGAGCACCGCGAGATGCACGATCGGAAGCGCTACTTCGTCGGCGAAGACGAGCACGGCGAGGGTGGCGGGATGGTCGAGATCGTCGATCCCGTCGAGAACGAGGACTTCTGTGCCAACTGCGGCCGCGTTCGGGTGACTCACGAGGGGTATTTGAAGGGGTGTCTCAACCGCAACGACGACCTCCGGTCGATGGGTGAGATGACGCGCGACGAGATCGCTGAGACGTTCGAAGCCGTCGTCGCGAACCGCGTTCCCTACTACGGCGAGTACCTGGTCGAGAACGACGACGGCGAGTACGAGCTGAACGAGAAGTACCTGGGGACGCCGTCTGCGGCGGACTGAAAGGCGTTTTAACGGTCCCTACGCTGCTCGCTTTGTGTATAGATCACGAGCACGGTGGGATCCCCGTGAGCGAAGCGAACGGGGGTTCACTGTGCGAGCAAACGGTAGAGAGCGAGCACGGTGGGATTCGAACCACGGTCGCTCCCGTTCGCTCGCGCCGCTCGCTCACCTTCCGCTCCCAGATTCGAATCCCTGCGACGTTACTGCTCACTTTGTTCGCAGATAACGAGCACGGTGGGATCCCCGTGAGCGAAGCGAACGGGGGTTCACTGTGCAAGCAAACGGTAGAGAGCGAGCACGGTGGGATTCGAACCCACGACCGTCGGATTAGAAGTCCGACGCTCTATCCTAGCTGAGCTACGTGCCCTCAACTCGTCTCTCGGCGTCACTGAATAAAAACGACCGTGGTTCGCGCCGACGCCACCGCCCAACAGCAGACCTAAGTCTGCGAGCGGACTACTCGCCGCCAATGAACGTTATCGGAACCGTCGGTCTCCCCGGAAGCGGCAAAGGAGAGGCGGCGAACGTGGCCGAGGAGGCGGACATTCCGGTCGTCGTGATGGGCGACGTCATCCGTGCAGAGTGCCGCCGACGCGGACTCGACCCGGCCGAACACCACGGGCGGATCGCCGGCGCGCTCCGCGAAGAGGAGGGCGACGACGCGATCGCGGCCCGGACCCTCCCGCTGATCCACGAGGCGATCGCCGACAGCGGCAGTGACACCGTACTCGTCGACGGGCTGCGCTCGACCGTCGAGTTGGGGCGCTTCCGCGAGGCGTTCGGCGAGGCGTTCACGCTGGTGGCGATTCGCGCTCCCTTCGAACTCCGCGCTGAGCGGCTCGGCGATCGCGACCGCGACGACTCAGACTCCGACCTCGACGCCCTCCGCGAGCGCGACGCCCGCGAGATCGAACTCGGCCTCGGCGAGACGCTCGAGCACGCTGACGTCGAGATCGACAACACCGGATCGCTGTCGGCGTTTCGAGAGCGCGTCCGGGAGGTGCTGGGCGTCGAACCGACGAGCGCGGAGTCGAAAGCGACCACGAGCCCCAGCGGTGACGGCTCGTGATCTACAGCATCGATGTCCGGATCGAGGTCCCGGTCCACGACACAGAGGTGACCGACCGAGTCGACGACGCGGTCAGAAACGTGTTCCCGGACGTGGAACCGACTCACGAAAACGGCCGACTTGTCGCCGAAGCGCACACCCTCGACGCGTTCTCAGACGTGCTCCACGAACAGGAGATCCTCGACACCGCTCGCCGGGTCTTCTTACGCAACAGCACCGACGAGGGGTTTTCGTTCTCGCTGAAAAAGCAGGCGGCCTTCGAGGGCGTCGTCAACTTCGCGGTCGGCGAGCCGGACGAGCTCGGTGAGATCAACGTCGACGTTCGCGTCCGACAGCCGGATATCGAGGCGTTCATTGATTACGTCGCGCCCGAGACGGACGAGGGACGACCGGTCGATCCCGTCCGCGAGTACGGAGACCGATTCGCTCCCGAGGACGAGGCGTACTGAGCGGAACGGTTCGGTGCGGTGAACAGCGGAGGGAAGCCAACGCCTTCTCAGTCGCTGATGACGGTCGAAATCACGCCACCGAGCGCGCCGAACACGGCCGGGTAGACGACACCAGCGAGCAGCACGGCAGTGATGAGATCGGGCGTGACGGATCCGTCACCGACCGCGTATCGGAAGAGGAACGCGCCGACCACGGCGAGCGGGAGGTAGCCGACGACGACGAGGACACCCGCCTGCGCGCCGTCAGTCGGCTCGCTCGCACCCGACAGCTGCCCGACGGCGAGTCCGGCAGCAAGCAACAAGAGCGGTGGGACGACGTACAGTAACGCGAGAGAACCGCCGTCGGCTTCGGCGATGAGGTTTAGCGACCGAGCGCCGCCGATCACCGATGGGATCTCCGTATCGACGAAGTGAGCGTTATAAAACAGCCAGCCGACGCCCTGCCACGCCGGAATCGGGTCGCCACCGAACAGGTCGGCGAAGAAGTTGAACCCCGCGAGCCGCTCTTCGACCTGGTTCTGCTGAGTGACGTACGTGAGCAGATATCCGAACACGTAGGCGGCGGCTCCTGCGGCCGCACCGGCGACGATGCTGTTCGTCTGCTTCGCGTTATCAGCGAGGGACATGTACTCCGGGTCGTTTCGGGCGGAGTAAGTGTCTGTTGGCTCGGAACGGCGGGCCGTCTCCTCGGCGGCAAGAGCCTCACTCGACCGCGTCCCGCCACTCCGCTTGTGAGATCGTGTACCGAACCTCGTCGTGAACGCTCCCGTCCGCGAACGACAGCGTGTTTCGGAGTCGCTCCTCGCGGCGGCCGCCGAGTCGGTCGACGTACGCCTCGATCGCCCGCCGGGAGTTGTCGTTCTCGGGATGGTGGCTCACCGCGACGATATCTAGATCGAGCCCGTCGAAGGCGACGCGAGCGAGCGCGGCGGCACGCTCACCGGAGTAGCCGCGGCCCCAGAACCGCTTGCGGAGCCACGTGCCGAGCGTCGCCGTCCGTTTCTCCCAGTCCACATCGAAGCCACCGAAACCGGCGATCGCACCGGCACCGTCTTCGCCTTCGCGAGGGCGGATGACGTAGCCGGCCGCCTCGCCGTCCTCGAACCGGTCGCGGCCGCGTTCCAGGAACTCCAGCGTCTCTTTTTTGTGCTCGTGGGGCTCCCACGTGACGTACTCGGTCACCTCGTTGATACCGGGATCGGACGAGCAGATCCGGTAGCACGCGTCGAGGTCGACCTGCTCCGAGCGTCTTGCCTCCAGGCGGAGTCGTTCGGTCTCGATCGTTTCGGGGAACATATCGGACCGTCTCGAGGAGTGGTATAAAACCCTCTGCGGGTATGGTTGAGTCTCACATGGAGTTCGGCGGCTGTCTGAGCTTTCCCGGGAGATCACCCGATGACGCCACGTTCGCGGAGCTCTCCTCTGATCGCGGACCGTTTCACGAGCGCGAAGCCGACGCAGATGATCAGAAAGCCGGCGACCGTGTTGAGCGTGATCCCTTCGTTTAAAAACACCCACCCGGAGAGCGCCGCGAATATCGGTGCGACGTACGAGACGAGGTTGATCTCGATCGGGCCGAGCTCGTCGAGCAGGTAAAAATAGATGAGGAAACCGATCCCGCTGGCGGCGATCGCGAGGTACCCGAGCGACAGGATCGCCTCGGTCGTCCACGCGATGTCGGTGACCGACTCGCCGAGCGCGAGCGCCAGCAGATGCGTGAGCGCTGCGCCGAGGAGCATCGACCATGCCTCCATCGTCTCGATCGGCATGTCGGCGTCGGACGCGCGGGTGAGTACCGATCCGAGCGCGAAGGAGGCGGCTGCGAGCAGAACGAGGAACTTCGCGAAGGTCCCGCTGCCGGCGAGGTTGTTCGGGTCGGGCGCGGCCAGTACGATCGCTCCGACGAGTCCGACGACCAGCCCGATAACTCCGATGACGGTCAGCCGTTCGGAGGGGAGAAACGCTCGAGCGAAGACCGTCGTAAGGACCGGCGAGAGACTGATGATAACCGCCGCGATCGCACTCGTCACGGCGGGGTCGCTCTCGCCGATGAACAGCAGCGCGTGGTAGCCCGCGATGATCAGCGTCGCGCCGATCGCGACGACGGTCCACTCGTCTCGTCCGCGGGGGATCGGGTCGTCGACGACGTAGGCCGCGTACCCGAGCATTACCACGCCGGCGATGTCGAACCGGAGCGCGGCGAACAATACGGGCGGGAAGTACGCGAGTCCGGCGTTGATCGCCATGAACGCGGAGCCCCAGACCGCGGCGAGGACGAGGAACAACGAAAGGGTCCGAGTTCGGCTCACACGCGACATCTGCGGGGGCCGCGCCAAAAGGTTCCGGAAGCGGCCGGTCGTGCGGGGTCCGGTCG
>LKMY01000112.1 GCA_001564205.1 Nanohaloarchaea archaeon PL-Br10_U2g5 | reverse complement strand
GATCTCGAATCGCCCGTGGTCGACGCCGGTGTTCGTGAACGCCGGCTCCAACCTATCTTTCGGGATGGCTTCGGGAAATGCGTCGGCTCCCTTCAGGGCGTCGCCACAGGCGATGTGGCCCGCCTCCGCGGCGTCCTTTCGCTCGACGATGACGACGTCGAGCCCCTCGTTCGCGATCGTCGCGGCGGCGTAACAGCCGGCGGTGCCGGCGCCCGCTACGACGACGTCGTACTCGTCGATACTCATTACCGTGTGGTGTGGTGCCCCCGGCAAAACTCTTTACTCCCGTTTCGGTCGGTGTGTTGTCGACAGAATACGCTCGTGCCGCCGCATTATCCTACTCCGCTCGGACCCGCCTCTCCTGTGTTGACGTCCCGATCACCGGTGTTGACGTCCCGATCACCGGTGTTGACGTCCCGATCACCGGTGTTGACGTCCCGATCACCGATGCGGTTCGAATCGCGACTACTGTCGGCGGTCTAGACGATTTTGCTGGTCCACAGTTCCCGTCGCCTCACTCCTCCGTCTCGTAGTGGTCGCCGGCGGCGGACGGAATCCGAGTTCGACCGACAAACGCGAGCACGATGATGACGACCACGTACGGGGTCGTCTCGACGAGCGAGTTCGGGATCCCGTATCCCAGCTGCTGGAGCCGGGTCTGGAGCGCTTCGAGCGCTGCGAACAGCGTCCCCGCGCCCAGTGCGCCGATCGGATTGTAGTTGCCGAACAGGTAGACGACGATGGCGATGAACCCCTTTCCTTGGACCATGGTCTCACCCGAGCCCCCGAAGCGTCCGACGCCGAGCGCGAGCAGGCTCCCGCCCGCCCCGGCGAAGATCCCAGATAGCACCACGCCGGCGTGGCGGATCTTCGAGACCGAGACGCCGACCGTATCGAGCGCGCGTGGATTCTCGCCGGCCGCTTTCAGATGCGTGCCGAACGCGGTGTGATCGAGTGTCCACCACGCGACGACGGTGCCAAGCGCGACGAGGACTGCCGAGTAGTGCCACGAGATGTTGCCGACGCCGGGCGTGTTCACGGAGCCGAAAAAGACCGTCGAGAGGAACGGCGCAAGTCCCAACGCGATGAGCCACACCGCGAGCCCGGCGATGATCTGATCGGCTTTGTACTCGATACAGACGACTCCGAAGATGAACGCGAGCAGCGTGCTTGCGAGGACGCCCGCGAAGAAGCCGGCGAACTGCGCGTTCCCGCCAGCGAGTACGCCGATATCACCGAGAACGTACGCGACGTAGATTGAGGTGAACGCAGAGATGATGAGCAGCCCCTCCAGCCCGATGTTGATGACGCCGGATTTCTCGGCGAAGATACCGCCGAGCGCCGCCAGTACGATCGGCGCGGATATCCGCACCGTCGCGGCCACCATCCCGCCGGTGAAGACGGCGCCGGAGAGGTCGCCCGCGATGCTCTCCGGGAACAGCGCCCCGAACAGCGCGAGCAGCGCGAGCGACCCCACGGTCATCACGATTATATTTCGCACGTATCCGTCACCGAACAGCCGGTCAACGACCGGAATATCGATGTCAGAGAGCGGATTACGCACCGGTCTCACCCCCGTTATCAGCCGCTTTGGCTCCCCCGGGACCCTCGGCACCGTCGCCGCCGGCCCCGTCGCCACCGCTCTGCTCCCTCTCTGTTTCCTCCGGAACAAATCGCCTCCCGATCAGCCGGAAAAACTCGGGCATCGCGACGAACAGGATGATCAGCCCGCGTAACACGCCGATCAGTTCGGGCGGAACGTCGGTCTGGAAACCGACTTGCAGGGCACCGCCTTTTAATACACCGAAGAGGGCCGCGGCTGGAAACACGCCGAGCGGGTTGTTCCCCGCGAGAATCGAGACGGCGATGCCGTCGAAGCCGAGGGCCGGGACCGACTCCACCCATCGTCCCTCCGACATCAACACCCACATGCTGCCGCCGATCCCGCCGAGCGCACCGGAGAGCGTCATCGCCCGTACGGTGGTGAGCTTCGCGTTCACGCCGCCGTACTCGGCCGCCAAGGGCTGAATACCGCTGACACGGAGATCGTAGCCGAGCGACGTGTGCTCTAAGAAGAGGTAGAGGCCGACGACCGCGACGAGACCGATCAGCAGCGCGGCCTCGGCGAAGTTACCGGTCGTCGGGAAGAACCACGGACCGATCCTCGCGTAGTCGGGAACGTACGCGGTCGCGACGACGGAGCTCCCCTCCGCGCGGAACACCTCCAACACGAGGACGTAGGCGATGTTCGCGGCGATGAAATTCAACATGATCGTCGTGATCACCTCGTTGGCGTCGGCGTACGCCTTCAGCGCACCGGGGATCGCTCCCCAGAACCCGCCGCCAAGCGCGCCGGCGGCGATACCGATCGTGATGAGCGCCACGCCGCCGGCCCGGTTCGCCGGGAACACCGGCGCGAGCGCAATCACGACAAGCGCGGTCAGCAGTGCACCAACGACGAGCTGCCCCTGCGTTCCGATGTTGAACAGGCCGGCACGGAACGCGACCGCAACGGAGAGCCCAGTGAAGATGAGCAGGGTCGTCTCGCTCATCGTTAGCGCAAACGAGTTGTTGAACGGCGACCACCCGGGCATGAACCCCAGCCACGGGAGCGTGATCGGGAGCCATCCCGGGTTCAAAAGCGCCGGCTCCCACAGGTAGAACGGCTCGCCGAGAGCACCGTTAAAGAGGATGAAGTACACCTCAAACGGGTTATAACAGAATCCGAGTCCGGTTATCGGCATCGTCCATGCAGCCGTCTGACATTCGGCGACTCGCCCGGAGCCGAGCACGATGAAGAAGCCGACAAGGATCGAGAGCCCGAGCGCAGCGCCCGCAATGAGGACGCGGTCGACGCCGGAGATCCCGGCGAACCATCGAAGGACGGCGGTGACGCGTGAGCGAATCGCACCGAGCCGACTGGCGCTCACGGCGACACCTCCCCGTCGTCGGCCGAATTGGCACCATCATTACTGCGGCTCACACCAACGTGATCAACGGTGTCGTCCTCGAGGCGCTCGCCGGCCATCAGGAGGCCGAGCTGCTCTTCCGTGACGGTAGTCGGATCGACGACGCCAGTGAACTCACCGTCGTGCATCACCGCCAGTCGGTCTGAGAGCGCCTGCACTTCGTCGAGCTTCGAGGAGACGAGCAGCACCGCTTTCCCCGCTGACCGAAGCTCCGTGAGCCGGTCGTGGATGAACTCGGTCGAGCCGATGTCGACGCCCCGGGTCGGATGGGTAGCAACGACGAGGTCGGGGTCGCGCTCGAACTCCCGACCGACAATGAACTTCTGCTGGTTACCGCCGGAAAAGGACTTGGCCGTCGCTTCGCGGTTTGGCGGTCGCACGTCGTACTCGTCGATAACCGATTCGGCGTGAGCCGTCGCGTCGCCCCAGTCGAGTCGCAGCCCGTCGGTGAACGCCGGGTCGTGTTGGCTGCCGAGCACGGCGTTTTGTGTCAGGTCGTACTCCATCACGAGTCCGCGTGCCTGCCGGTCTTCCGGGATATATGCCATCCCGCGGTCGATGCGCTCGCGCCGACCCACTTCGTCGAGCGACTCGCCCCGAAACGAGACACTCCCTTCCGTCGGCGTCCGGAGACCGGTGATCGACTCAATGAGCTGCGACTGGCCGTTCCCGTCGACGCCCGCAATACCGAAGATTTCGCCCTCGCAGACCCGCGCCGAGACGCCGGAAACGGCTTCGACACCTCGGTCGTCCTCGGCGAACAGCCCGTCGACTTCAAGCACGGTCTCGCCGGGCGACCCCTCAGTCGGCGAGCGCTCCATCAACACCTCGCGACCGACCATCATCTCCGCGAGCTGCTCGCTCGTCACGTCGTCGGTCGAGACGGTGCCGACGTTTCTGCCGTCGCGCAACACGGTGATCTCGTCGGCCGCGTGGGTCGCCTCGCTCAGCTTGTGCGAGATGAAAATGATCGTCTTCCCTTGGTCGGTTAGCTCCTCGAACACGTCGTAGAGGTCCTCCACTTCTTGCGGGGTAAGCACCGCGGTGGGCTCGTCGAGAATGAGAATTTCTGCGCCCCGATACAGCGCCTTCAGTATCTCCACGCGCTGCTGGACGCCGACCGAGACGTCTTCGACCCGATCATCCGGGTTAACGTTGAACCCGTATCGTGCGCTCAGTTCGCGGACTGCGTCTCGGGCCGCATCCTCGTCGATGCGGAGGCCGTACCACTCGGTCGGCTCGTTACCCAGCACGACGTTCTGCCAGATCCGCATCGGCTCAACCAGCATGAAATGCTGATGGATCATCCCGATTCCGGCGTCGATCGCGTCGCGCGGTGAGTCGAACGAGCGCGGCTCGCCATCGATGACGACGCGCCCTTCGGTCGGACGATACAGGCCGTACAGGACGTTCATCAGCGTCGTCTTCCCAGCGCCGTTCTCACCCAACAGGGCGTGAACGCTCCCGCGACCGACCGTGAGAGTGACGTTGTCGTTGGCGACAACTCCCGGGAACCGCTTTGTGATGCCGTCTAAATGCACCGCGGGATTCATCTATCGACCTCTCTCTGTGGCACGCTCAAAAGCACGTTGGGTTCGTGTCCGAGTCTGCAAGTTGGTGCGTCGGTCATCTATCGGCGGAACGGTTAACGGTGTGAACACGTCAGATACTCATTCTCGAACGGACGTGGCGCTTCATCGACGCAGGCTTCATCGACGCAGAAGTCGATCTGCGCGCGAAATCAGTCGGCTCGCAGCCGATCAGACGTCGTCGGGGTCGTCAGGAACCTCGATGTCGCCTGCGATGATCCCGTCGCGGATCTCGTCGATCTCGTCGACGATCTCCTGAGGGATCTCGTCGCCGATAGCGTTGCCGTAGACGCAGGAAACGCCCTCGGATTCGAGGCCGAGCTCGACCTGCGAGCCGCCCTCGAACTCGCCGTTCACGACGTTTTCGACAGACTCGTAGACGGCGCTGTCGACACGTTTCACCATCGACGCGAGGATGACGTCGTCGAAGTCCGCCTCGGTGAGCGACTGGTCGGAGTCGACGCCGATAGCGAACCGCTCCTCGCTCTGTGCCGCCTGGAACACGCCGACGCCGCTCCCGCCGGCCGCGTGGTAGATGACGTCGACGTCGCTTTCGTACATCGACAGCGCGGCCTCTTGTCCGCCGCTCGGGTCGGCGAAGTCGCCGACGTAGCTCGTGCTGACGTCGACGTCGTCGGCCGCGTACATGGCACCGGCCTCGTAGCCGGCCTGGAACCGCCGGATAAGGGGCGCGTCGACACCACCGACGAATCCGACATTCGTCGAGTCGGGGTCCGTCTCACCGGCCCCCGCGCTGAACGATCGCTCGCTGAGGAGCGCGGCGAGCGCGCCGACGAGGAACGAGCCCTCCTCTTCTTTGAACTGGTAGCTGGCGACGTTCGGCTCGTCGAGCTGATCGTCGACCAGCATGAAGTTCTGCTCCGGGAAGTCCGGTGCGACCTCCGTGAGCGCGTCGAGCTGTGCGAAGCCGATACACGAGACGAGGTCGTAGTCGGGGTCGGTCGATTCGGCGTACAGCCGCTGGAACTGCGAGAACTCGCCTGCGTCGGCCGGCTGCGATTCGTCGTACGAGACGTCGAAGTCCTCGGCCGCTTCGATGATGCCGCGCTGTGCCGCGTCGTTGAACGATTCGTCGCCGAGACCGCCGAGCGCATACACCATCCCGACGTTGGTCGTGTCCGACCCGTTTCCGTCCGACCCGTCGTCGCTTCCGGGGTCGTCGGCGCTGTCGTCTACCGATTCACCGCTGGAGTCGTCGTCGGAGCTGCCTTCAGGGCCGCCAGTGCAACCTGCGAGTCCCGCGATGCCAGTGATACCGGCCGCCTGAATGAAGCGGCGACGGTCGAAGTCTGATGCCATATCGTTCACAGAACGGCGAGTAATGGGCATAAAATCGTCGGTATCGCGTGTTACTCTCGCCGTAGCCACGGATCTTGACAGTAGAATAACTCATTCTCTGACAGATACCTCTCCCGACACGAAACCGGATACGCGCCGGACGCAACACCGACTACCCGGTCTCAGTCACCGCCACTCCGACGACTGCAGTGACCGACTCGACCAGCTCGTCGACGTCGTCGCTCTCAGCGTACACGCGGACGTACGGCTCCGTGCCGGACGGTCGGACGAGCGCCCACGAGGCGTCAGGGAACTCCAGTCGAACCCCGTGTTCGGTGTCGACGGTCGCGTCCGGGAACGCGTCCGGTAGTGTCG
>LKMY01000111.1 GCA_001564205.1 Nanohaloarchaea archaeon PL-Br10_U2g5 | reverse complement strand
GTCGGCAAGGGCGGTGAGGGCGACGGGACGATCGACCTCCCCGAGGAGTTCTCCGGCTCCGCGGACCTCACGACGGTCCGCCGGCGTGACGACCGCGCCCAGGGCGTCTACGTCCGCGTGCTCGGCACGGAGTACGAGCGGTTCGCCGAAGAGGCCGCCACCGACGCCGAGTTCACGATCATCGTCGGTGAGGACTGGTCGATCATCCCCTTGGAGAACCTGATCGCGCGGGTCGGCGAGGAGACTCACCTCATCGCCGGTGCGACGACTGCCGCCGAGGCACAGACCGCTTTCGAGACCCTCGAAATCGGTGCTGACGGCGTCCTCCTCGACACCGACTCGTCCGACGACATCCGCGGTGCGGTCGACGCTCGAGACGCGGCCGACCGCGAGTCGCTTGACCTCCGGTACGCCGAGGTGACCGCGGTCGAACGCACCGGAATGGCCGACCGCGTCTGTATCGACACCGGCTCGCTGATGGACGACAATGAGGGGATGCTCGTGGGGTCGATGTCCCGCGGGCTCTTTTTCGTTCACGCGGAGACCGCTGAGTCGCCGTACGTCGAATCACGCCCGTTCCGCGTGAACGCCGGTGCGGTCCACGCGTACGTCAGAAATCCCGAGGGCGGTACCAACTACCTCGCGGAGCTATCGAGCGGCGACGAGGTACAGGTCGTCGACACCGCGGGCCACACGCGGGAGGCGATCGTCGGGCGCGTCAAGATCGAGAAGCGCCCGATGTTCCGGATTCAAGCTGAAGTCACAACTGAGGAGAGCGTCGACCGAGTAGAGACGCTCATCCAGAACGCCGAAACCGTAAAAATCGCGACGAGCGACGGGAAGAAAGCCGTCACCGATCTCGAGGCGGGAGATGAGGCCCTCGTCTACTACGAGGACGTTGCGCGCCATTTCGGCGAGGCCGTCGAGGAAAGTATCATCGAAAAGTAGCGGGACCGAGTGCAGCGAAGTCCCGTTGAACGAGCGGCGCAGCCGTAAGTAGCGAAGCGAAAGCGGCTCGTAGTGAGCGGACGAACGGAGCGGAACCCGTGTGTGAGCGCGTTGGGGACGGCAAAAATGGAGCCGACAAACCTCACGTGAACCCTTATCACTGATGGGGAACGACTTGGCGATATGGACACTCCGGTTGAGCCGACCGTAAGCGATTCGAGTTCGGTCGGCTCCTCGGGCACGGTCACGACTGAGAACCCGCTCGATCGGCCACTGGTCCGGATGCGAGCGGTCTCGGTCGCGCTCACGTTCGCGGGGATGGTGGCGGGGCTGCTCGGTGGCTGGTTCGGCGCGCCGTCGTCTCTCGTTTGGGGTAGCTACGCGGTCGCGTACGTTTTTGGCGGCTGGCACGGCCTCGTCGGAAGCCTCAAAACCCTCCGCGAGCCCGCCGTTGAGATCGATCTGTTGATGATCCTCGCGGCCCTCGGCGCGCTGTTCATCGGCGCGCCGTTCGAGGGCGCCCTGCTGTTGTTCCTCTTCTCGCTGTCCGGCGTCTTAGAGGAGTACGCGATCGGGCGGTCGCGCACCGCGATCAAGTCGCTCATCGAGATGCGACCGGAGTCTGCCCGGATACGACGCGGCGACGAAACCGCCATCGTACCGATCGAGGACGTCGGTATCGGAGACGTGTTCGTCGTACGCCCCGGCGACCGCCTCCCCCTCGACGGCGTCGTTGAATCAGGCGAGAGTACGGTCGACCAGTCGTCGCTCACCGGCGAGTCGGTCCCAGTAGCGAAGGAGCCGGGCGACGAGGTGTTCAGTGGGACGATAAACGAGGCGGGAAGCCTCGAAGTTCGCGTGACTCGCGAGGCACAGGAGTCGGCAATCGCGAGACTCATACATATGGTCGAGGAGGCCCAGAGCAAGCAGGCGCCGACCCAACAGCTGATCGATCGCTTCGAACAGCCGTACGTGCTGGCGGTTCTCGCGATGACGGCTGTCGCGATAGCCGTGCCACTGGTCCTCCTCGAACACGCGTTCGATCCGACTTTCTACCGTGCGATGACGCTCATGGTCGCCGCCTCTCCGTGTGCCGTGATCATCTCGACACCGGCGGCGGTGTTGTCGGCCATCTCCGCAGGTGGACGGCAGGGTGTCCTATTTAAAGGCGGTGAACACATCGAGACCGCGGGCGACGTCGACGCAGTTGCCTTCGACAAGACGGGGACGCTGACTGAGGGGAACACGCGATTGACGGACGCGACTGCGCGTGACGACGGCCTTCCCAGTGATGAGACAGTGAGCAACGACACGCTTCTCGCGCTCTCGGCGGCCGTCCAGTCCCGGTCTGAGCACCACCTCGCCGAGGCGACCGTTGCGGCCGCCGAAGAGCGCTCGCTGGACGTGCCGGACGCGACCGGATTTCAGGCTGTCGTCGGAAAAGGCGTTCACGCCGATCTCGACGGTCAGACGATACATATCGGCAACCCGCGATACTTCGAGACGGTAACGGCCGACCGACCGATCGAAGGGCTTGACGCGGGTCTCGATGCGATCCGGCGTCTCGAATCCGAGGGAAAGACGAGCGTTCTCGTCGTGAGCGATGGCCAAAGCGCCGATGGCGACCGTAACAGCCACGGTGGGAATGACCTCCGCGTGCTCGGCTGGCTCGCGTTCACCGACACCATCCGCGCGGACGCGGCCGAGACGATCACGGCGCTCCGCGAGCGGGGTGTCAAGCGGATCGTCATGCTTACTGGTGACAACGAACGGGTCGCACGCTACATCGCCGACGAGCTCGGCATCGACGAAGTGTACGCTGAGCTGCTCCCGGAAGAGAAGGTCACCCATATCGAGAACCTCAAAGAGACGTACGAGGCGGTCGCGATGGTCGGCGACGGCGTCAACGACGCGCCCGCACTCGCGACGGCGGATATCAGCGTCGGGATGGGCGGCGCCGGAACCGACGTCGCGCTCGAAACCGCCGATATCGTGCTCATGTCCGACAAATTAGAGAAGCTGCCATATGCATTCGCACTCAGCCGAGAGACGAAAAAAACGCTATACATCAACTTTGCAATCGCGTTCGGCGCGATCGCGATCATGATCGTCGCGATTCTCACGGCGGGAATTCCGCTCCCGCTCGCGGTCGTCGGCCACGAGGGATCGACCGTGCTCGTGAGCCTGATCGGATTGCGGCTGCTCGGGTTCGACGGGTGATCGGGTCGCTGATCCGGAGCGACCCCTTGGAATGGGGCTTCGTATGCTCACGCTGGCAGAAACGTAGTAACCGGCTGTAGAACGGCTAATCGTACAGTGAATCGAGAACGAACTCGTCGAGAGCTCGCCGCATCTCCGCGGGAGCATCCTCGTGACCGAGCGCGATTCGCCGGCCACGGGCGGCGTGTATCAGGTCGGTGATGAGCTGACCCATCAGGTCGGCGTCGACGTCGCGAAATTCGCCGGTCTCGATTCCCTCCTCAACGACTTCGACGATACTTCCACGGATCCGTTCGTAGTGTTCGTTGAATATCTCGCGGTGCTCCGCGTCGTTTTGGGCGTAGGTGTACAGCTCGTGATACACCTTCATTCGGTCCCAGTGTGAGAACTCCTCGAACTCGGGCCCGAACAGACACTGGTCGATCCGCGCGTCGAGTTCGGTGCGCGGGTCGGCGTCTTCGTCGACCTCGACGCTTCCTTCGTACTGGTCGATGACGTGCTCCAAGAACGACGAGAGCAGGTCGTACTTTCCGTCGAAGTGGTAGTGGATCACCTGTCTGGTCAGCTCCATCTCCTCGCCGATATCGCGCATCCGGAGGTCGTTGTACCCGTGTTTGCTCAACGCCCGGAACGTCGCCTCCATAATCACCTCTTTCGTGTCCTTGGAGGAGACCGCTTCGGGGGATTCGCTCATACCGACTCTGGGAGAGAGAGGTATATAATACGATTGCTCCGGTGAGTGGTATTCCGACCGTACTTTACCATACGGTAAATTTTTAACCTACTGGTCAAACGGTACACCTGCGCATGACACGAACGATCATACAGAACGGAACGATCGTCTCGCTCGACCCGGACATCGGGGAGCTCGACGACGGCGATATTCTCATTGAGGACGGCGAAATCATCGATATCGGCCACGGACTGTCGACGACGAACGCGGACGTGATCGACGCGGAAGGACAGATAGTCCTGCCCGGCTTCGTCGACTCACACATTCATCTCGCACAGACCCAAGTCAGGGGCGTCGCCGGAGACTGGTCGCTGATGGGCGAGTACTTCGATCACATGCTCGGCAACATCACCGGACTCTACCAGCCCGAAGATATGTATCTCGGCGGTTTATTCGGCGCGCTGGAGAAGCTCCATACGGGGACGACGACCGCCTTAGACTGGTCGTATCCCAATACGCTCGAACACGGCGAACGGGCTGTCGACGCGCTGAAGGATGCCGGACTGCGCGCAGTGTACACCTACGGTCCGCCGGGCGACGACGCGGCGAAGTGGTGGTACAACAGCGACGTCGGCCTCCCCGAACAGAACGTCCGTGAACTCTACACCGAAGAGATCCGAGACGACGATCTGCTGAGCCTCGCGCTCGGGCTTCGCGGACCGGACTTCTGTACCGACGGAACCGCCCGCAGTGACTTGGAACTGGCACGAGAGCTGGGCGTGCTCTCGACTATCCACATGGGTGCGGCGCTGTGGCCGTCATCGGTGTACGGCGAAGAGTATCAGGGATTCGGCTGCATCCGCGATATGCTCGGCCCCGACGTCAATGTCGCCCACGGGAACCACTTCTCACAGGAGGACATCGACCACGCCGTCGAGCAGGGCGTCTCCTTTTCGTCGACGCCTGAAGTCGAGATGCAGATGGGCCACGGGATCCCCGTCACCGGAAAGGTACTGGAGGCCGGCGGCCGCCCGACGTGGGGTGTCGACGTCTGCTCGAACATCAGCGGGGACATGGGCAGTCAGATGCGGATCGGTATGCAGCTCCAGCGCATGTTCGATAATCAAGCGATCCTCGAGGGTAACGAGGAAGTCGGCTCGGTCTCGATCACCGCTCGCGACACGCTCGAGATGGCGACGATCGAGGGCGCGAAGGCGCTCGGCATGGAAGACGAAATCGGAACGCTCACTCCCGGGAAACGCGCGGATATCATCACCATCGACGCGACAGACTTCATGACGGCTCCGTCCCACTCACCGATTCAGACCGCCGTGTTCCAGTCCGACCCGTCACACATCGACACGGTGCTCGTTGACGGCGACGTCGTCAAACGCGACGGCGAGCTAACGAACCCGAAGGTGACGGAGGAGTTCGACCGCTTCGTCGCCTCCGGTGAGCGACTGATCGACGAGGCCGGCATCGAGCTCTGAAATCGCATGCGAATTGGACAATATCAGTCATCGTCGCAGCCGAGTGACTCCGAGGAACCGTGGTGCGGCGTCCGGATCGACGACGGCGTCGTCGATCTCGAAGCCGCCGGAGCGGCTGCTGGAATCGAGGTTCCTCGCCGGACCGTCGACCTCCTCACAGACTGGGAGTGGCAACGGAAGGCCGAACTCGCAGTCGAGTACGCCGGTGAGACGGGTGTCGGCGTCCGCGATCTCGACGATCTCACTCGGGCGGCACCCGTCACCGACCCTGAAAAGATCGTTTGTGTCGGCCTGAACTACCGCGATCACGCCGAAGAGGGTGACAATCCGATCCCGGACGAGCCCGTGCTGTTCTCGAAGTTCCCGACGACGGTCACCGGACCCGACAGTACCGTTTCGTGGGATCCGGCGTTCACCCAAAAGGTAGATTACGAGGCGGAGCTGGTTGCTGTCATCGGTCGAGAGACGCGCCGGGTCGATCCGGACGAGGCGATGGAACACGTCGCCGGGTTCACCGTCGGCAACGACGTTTCGGCCCGCGACATCCAACACGGCGACGGCCAGTGGGTCCGCGGAAAGAGCCTCGACACGTTCGCTCCGACCGGTCCCGACCTCGTCACGACCGACGAGGTCGACGATCCGCACAACCTCGACATCTGGGCCGAGGTGAACGGTGAACGGCTTCAAGAATCGTCGACGTCGAACCTGATTTTCGGAATTAACGAGCTCGTCTCGGTCTGCAGTCAGGCATTCACGCTGAAGCCGGGCGACCTGTTGTTCACGGGAACCCCGCCGGGGGTCGGCGTGTACCGCGATCCGCCGGTCCTCCTCGGAGACGGCGACCAGGTGACGATCGGGGTCGACGGAATCGGTGAGCTGACCAACCACTGCGCGTTCGAATAGTCGCCGCAGTTAGTTCGGTCGTCGCGGTTGT
>LKMY01000110.1 GCA_001564205.1 Nanohaloarchaea archaeon PL-Br10_U2g5 | reverse complement strand
TTCCGTGTCGTTCCGTCTCGAAGCGCTTACCCACGATCCACCCCGACGACACGTATGACCGACGAGCCGTATGTCGAGTGGCGCGATTGGGACGCCGATGCGTTCGCCGAGGCCGACGAGCGGGACCGTCCCGTCCTCCTCTCACTCTCTGCGACATGGTGTGATGGCTGTCACGAGATGGACGCGATCACGTACGCCGAGCCGCGGATCGCCGCCAACGTCAACGAGGGGTTCGTCCCCGTGCGCGTGGACGTCGACCGAAACCCCCGAGTCCGCGAGCGGTACAACATGGGCGGGTTCCCGACCACCGCCTTCCTCACCCCCAACGGCGAGCTGCTCACCGGAGCCGGCTACCTCGATGTTGACGGGATGCGGCAGGTCCTCGAATCCGTTCGCGCGATGTGGGCGGAGAAGGGAGGGGAGGCGGGCCGCGTTCCGCGCGCCCTCGACGCCGATCTCCCACCGAGCGGCGAGCTGACGGACGCGATAGAGAGCCACCTCGCCGGACAGGTCGAGGTAACATACGACGAGGAGTACGCCGGCTGGGGGTCCGACGCGAAGTTCCCGCTCCCGCGGACCGTTGAGTTCGCACTGAAACGCGATCGTGACCGCGCCCTTCGCACCCTCGACGCGGTGCGAGACCACCTCACCGACGATGTCGCCGGCGGCTTCTTCCGCTTCGCGGGGACCCGCGACTGGGGCGATGTCGCCTACGAGAAGCCGATCGACACGAATGCGGCCGTCACGCGAGCGTTCGCGAACGCCTACCTCTACACGGGCGACTCGGCGTACCTCACGCCTGCGACCGACGCCGTCGACTTTCTCACGGACGACCTATGGACCGGCTACGGCGTCGGCGGGAGTTTGGGTCCGGGGCTCGGCCGAGCCTATTACGCGGCGTCGGCCGGGGATCGCGCCGACCTCGACGCGCCGCGTCGCGACCTCACCGTCTTCGCCGGCGGGAACGCTCTCGTGGCTGACGCGCTGCTCGCCGTTGCCGCGTACACCGACCGCGAGCGCGCCCGCGAGTACGCCGGGCGGATCCTCGACGGGCTCGAACGCGACTTGATCGATGTCGACTCGGGATCGGTGACGCACTATCGGAGGAGCGGCACGGACGGAGGGGTCGGAGAGACGGATCTGCTGGACGACGCCGCGCGGGTCGTCGGGGCCTACGTCCGGGCCGTCGGCGTGCTCGGCGGCGGAGAGAGAGCCGACATCGCCCGCAGGGTCGCCGACCGAGCGATCGAGCGACTTCACGTCGATGGCTCCTTCCTCGACGGACCGCGCGTCGGCGCGGGGCTGCTCGATCGCTCGTTCCGACCGCTCGACGGCAACGTCGAGATGGCGACTGCGCTGCTCGACTTGGCCGCGCTGACCGGCGAGGACCGCTACCGCCGGGTCGCCCGCGAAACCGCGGAATCGTTCGCCGGTGCCACGGAACGACTCGGCGTACAAGTTGCCGGCTACGGGAGTCTCGTCGGGCGACTCCGCCGTGGAACGACGGTCGTTGCCGTCGGAGGCGCTCCCGGTAGTGACCTCCACCGCGCCGCGTGGCGGGTGGCAGACCACGAGAAGGTCGTCGCCCCGAACGCCCATGTCGACGGGGCGCCCACGCCGCACGCCGTGTCGCAGGGGACAGCAGTCGTACTCGACGGTGACCGAGTCTCAGAGCCCGCAGAAACACCGGACGAGTTGATGACTCGGGTCGCAGAGACGGTCACGTAGCGTTTTGCGTGTGAGGACCTTGGAAACCAATGTGCAACGCCAATAGCGGTAGTACGGCTCGGCTGCCGTTGGATGAGCGCTTCTCAGCTGACCACTCACATTGCGTGTAAACTGTCGATGTGTTTATACGGTCGACGGTCGATTCACCGATATGGCATCTCTCCGCGATCTGGGGCTCTCCGAGTACGAGGCCCGCGCGTACCGTGCGCTTTTGCGCACCGGGCCGACAACGGCGAAAGACCTCTCTCGGGCCAGTGAGGTTCCGATGGGTCGCGTGTACGACGTGCTTAACAGCCTCCAACAGCACAATCTCGTTCGGAGTCAGGCTGCGAGCCGACCGAAAAAGTACGCCGCGGTCGAGCCGGACGCCGCGCTCGACCGGCTGTTAGAAGCGAAGAAACGCGAGCTAGAGACCCAGGCGGAACAGTACGAAGACGTTGTCGACGATCTCGCGACCGAACTGGACGCGGGCGAGCCGGTCGACGGACAGTTTTGGACCGCCGCTGTCGGCGCGGCGGAAGCGACTGATCTCCTCTTAGAGCGCATCGCGGCCGCCGAGCGTCGGATGGTCGTCGTCGCCGGCGCACCCGCCACCGGATTCGACATGGGAACCGTCGGCGAGATGGTGACGGACGAACTGGAAGCGGCGATCGACAGGGGCGTCGAGATCCGCGTGCTGCTCTCGCCGGAAACCGTCGACGCGCTGCCGCGGAGCGTCGGCCGCCGATACAGCGCGGAGCTCTCCGACATGGAGGGGTTCGAAGTCCGAACTGCGGCGGGCGTCGACGGGACGTTCAACGTGTTCGACGGGATCGAGGTGTGTATCGAGGTTCCGCATCCGCTCTCCGGCGACGAACCGTTCGCGATGATCGACGTGAAAGACGCGGAGTTCGCCACGAGCGTGAAAGACCAGTTCGAGCCGCGGTGGGGAGACGCCGAGCCGCTGACGTTCGGCTGATCGCCGAAGTAGATCGAAGATGAAGATGCGGACCGGTAAGACGGGGAAAGCGGAGCGAGAGCGCGACTACCGCGCGTTCAGCTCGGCACGCAGGTCGCCCATTGTAACCTCTCGTTCGGCGTGAGCGTTGTGTTGGTGAATCGATTCGTCGTTCGACTGTTTCATGTGGACGACGGCATCGTCCGGGAGGTGGCTGAACTCCGTGACCGTTCCTTCGGCGAGCGCGCGGACGCAGTCCTCGACGAACTTCGCGTCGGCGTGGGCTTCGTACGTCATATGATCCTCGTCGGGTCGCTTCGCCATGTTGTAGATGCGGGCACTCATCGAGTCGCGGGCGACGTCGATCAGATCGCGCAGATCGATATCGGGGTGGCCCTCCGTGGTCACCGTCAGGGTCGCGTGACCGCGCTGTGAGTGACCCGGCTGGGGGACGGCTTCTAAGAAGTCCTCTGTCGTTTCCTCGTCGACGCCGAGCTCGGCGAGTTTGTCTCGAGCGCGCGACTCACTCATCCCCTGCGAGCAGGGACAAACGGTCATTCCGGTGACCTCTGCGCCGATCTCCTCGTGGGTGCCGTCCTCGGTCGCCGTCGCACTGGCGATGATCGTCGCCGTGCTCTGGGTCTCGATATGGGACGCCGGCGTGTCCTCCCGAGTGACGAGCTCGGCCGTCATCGACACCTCTGCGGTAGTGGTGTACTCGTGTTTCTCTAAGAGACGTTCCGCGGCGTCTCCGCAGACGTCCTCGACACGGTACGCCTCCTCGCGAGTGATCTCCTCTAAAATCTCGTCGACGGTCGCGAGGTTCCGTGACATATCGATTCCCTTGCGGCCGCTCGGGAGATCGACGAACACCTCGAACTCCGCCATGAGAACGATCGGCCGCTTGTCGCCGCGGGCGAGCTTGACGAGTTTCTCCACGCCGGTGACGCCGACCTGCGACAGTCCGACGGTGACGTCGGGGGCCGACGCCTGTACGTCCGGCAGCTGATGACTCATTCTAACAGGCTTACGGGAGGGAGTTGATTAGTGCTTTCGGTAGGGGGGCTCACGGTGGGCGTTTCGGTTCCGGGACCGCCAGACCGCTGTCGTCGCTGCTCCCCCGAGAGTCGCCACCGCCGTTGAGTCTCAGTGATCACTCTCGTCACCGCTGCTCACGAATCGCCCTCGTCGCGGCTCGGCGCTTGCGTGGCTTTGAGCTGTCGCACCTCGCGTTCTACATCGAGCTCCGCTAGCTCGTCGAGGCTCACGGTCACGGTCCCGGTTGTGTCGTTCGAATCGCTCTCGGCTCCATCCACGTCGGTACGTTGATCCACATCGGCGTTCTGAGCGCCGCCGAGACGCGCGTCGACCCGCCGAATCAACACGTACGCGGTCACACCAGCGGCGGCCGCAACGCCGCCGTAGGCGACGAGCAGCGCCTCCGCACCGAACCGAGCTTCGAGCACCGGCCCGGCGAGCCACGCGAAGACGCAGACTCCGACGAGAAACCCGGTTGCGAGCGGAACGGCTCTTTCCATGTTCTCCCGTTCGACGCGAGTCGTCAAAGCCGCTTCCCTCGTTGCTTTCGATTCCGGCTGTTCTCCGGACCCCGACCGTCCGCTATCGATTGGCACGGCCCACACGGGCTCTGCGGGACGGAACGCTCCTTTTATAACCGCGGCAGCGGAAAAGCATCTCAAGACCATGCCGAGTTCCAATGGGCCCCAGAAGGCGACCCGCGGAAAGCTCTCGAACAACCCTCGCGACCGCGGCACGTCGCCGCCGCAGCGAGCGATCCAGGAGTTCGACGAGGGATCGCAGGTTCACCTCAAGATCGACCCGAGCGTGCAGGAAGGTCGCTTCCACCCCAGATTCGACGGTCGCACCGGCACCGTAACAGGCAAACAGGGCGCCGCGTTCAAAGTCGATATCCCGGACGGAGGGATGACGAAGACGCTCATCGTCCGCGCCGCCCACATGAGCGCTCAGCAGAACTGAGATGACGATATTCAAAGAGAAGCTCGATGAGGAGTACGTCACCACCTCGGAAGCGAAAGAGATCCTCGTGGAGATCGAAGACGAGCGCGCCGAAGACGAGAATCGGGACCTTCGCTACGAGCTTGCTCGCGCGATCGAACACGTGAACAAATTCGCACACCTCGACGCTGAGGAATCCCGAGAGCTCGTCGAGGAGCTCGCAGAGCTCGAGCAGATAGACATTCCCACTGCGGTGAAGATCGCCGATCTTCTCCCCGAGGACCGCACCGAGCTCCGTTCCGTTTTCGCTCAAGAGCGGTACTCGCTCGACGGTGACGAGCTCGACGACGTGCTCAATATCGTCGCGAAGTACGCCTGAGCGGCTCTTTTCGGCAGCCTGTTTTCGGTTTCTCTGATCGCCGCTCACCGTTCAGGTAGAGCTGTCGACGATGCGCTCCGCTATCCTTCTCGAACTTCTCGAACTACTGAGACTCCTCGAACTCCACTTCGCGTTCGCTCCGGCCGGCTCCCCCTGTCGGAGACGGATCGGCGGACTGATCGTCGACGTCCTCCGTCTCTAGCAGCCGATCGAGCCGTCGTTCGAACTCCGCGTGATCGATCTCGCCGGCCGCGTATCGCTCACGAAGCGTTTTGAGGGGGTCTTCGACCGTCTCCTCGTCGCTTTCGCTCTCGACGAGCGGGAAGTCGTCTCCCAACAGCCAGACCAGCGGCAACAGGATGAAGAACCCGACGATGAACGTCACCGGGACGAGCAGCTCGAGCATGAGCACGGCGAAAAGGGACGTGAGTCCGAACGAAAGGACGGCTATCAGTCCGCTCAGCTGCTTTTTTCCGAACGTGGGGAGGGTCATACGCGACAGCTTTCGTCGAATCGACAAAAGCGTACTGCCGGCCGGCGACCGACGGCTATTCGTTCCCACCACGCTCACTTGGATCCGTGCTCAGATACGTGACGACGAACCCCGGGAAGGTCCGCGAGGCGGAGCAGTACCTCCCGGACGGCTCCGTCAGCCGGCTCGACTTCGACTACACCGAGATACAAGCCGACGAGCTTGGCCCGATCGCCGCTCACGGCGCGCGTGAGGCGTACCGGCACACCGGTGAACCCGTCCTCGTCGACGACGCCGGTCTGTTCATCCAGGAGCTCGATGGCTTCCCCGGTCCGTACTCCGCGTACGCCGAGGAGACGCTCGGGATCGAACGCGTTCAAGCGATCGCCTCCGGTCTCGACGACCGTCGGGCCGCGTTTCGCTGTACACTCGGCTACTGTGACGGCGACGACTTCGCGTCGAGCCCCGATCCGGTGGACCGCACGGACCGAACGGCAGCCGCGGCGGCAGGGCCAGGCGACACGGGCGACGATGCCGCAGCCGACGAAAGCGATCGGTCGAGCGACACTGACGACCCACTCCCGGTCAAACTGTTCGAGGGATACGTCCCCGGTCGGATCGTCGCGCCCCGTGGAGACGGTGGATTCGGCTACGATCCCATCTTCGAACACGACGGCGAGACGTTCGCAGAGATAGAGACGGACCGGAAAAACGCGGTCTCACACCGCGGTCGCGCCCTAGAGAAGTTCGCCGAGTGGTACGCGACCCGTTGAGGAGAGAGTGGCGCGGAT
>LKMY01000109.1 GCA_001564205.1 Nanohaloarchaea archaeon PL-Br10_U2g5 | reverse complement strand
GCGAAAGGAAACCCTTAAAATCCTACCTGCGCAATCACTGAATGCGCTTACCTGGGCCAATAGCTCAGTCAGGTTGAGCGCTCGGCTGATAACCGGGAGGTCCACGGTTCAAATCCGTGTTGGCCCACCTACTCCGCCGGCCTTCATTGGCCGGGAGAAATTGGTGGGCTGGGACTCCCCAGCCACCCAATTTCGGTATTCTACCACTCAAGAGCAACCGGTCTCGCGGATTCTCCGAGGAGTTTTGCGCCGGTGACCCACGCACTCCCGCGATCGGGGGTGACCGAGGTAGTGTCGGCGTGATTTTCGATCGAAACGCTCCGTTTCCGTGTATCTCAGCTGAGCAATCCCGACGCCGATCGACTCTCTCAGTTTCAGTCCGTTGGGTATCCATGCTCGGCACACAGGGCGAACACCTATTTATCTCTCACAGCAAACACGAGCATGACCGCCGCACCTGCCGACTCGTTTTCGCTGACGGAGACGTCGATCGCCGACATCCACGACGCTTTTTCAACGGGTACCCTTACGGCCGAGACGCTTGTCGAACGGTATCTAACGCGTATCGACGTCTACGACGACGAGCTGAACGCGATCCTCACCGTGAACGACGACGCCGGAGCGCGGGCCCGCGAACTCGACGCAGCGTTCACGGACGACGGGTTCGTCGGGCCGCTCCACGGCGTGCCGGTCGTACTCAAGGACAACCAAGATACGCACGACATGCCGACGACGGCGGGGTCGGTCGCGCTCGCCGAGTCGGTGCCGCCGCGCGACGCGTGCGTCGTCGAACGCCTCCGCGAGGCGGGAGCGATCGTTCTCGCGAAAGCCAACCTGCAGGAGCTCTCCTTCGGCGTCGACACGGTCAGTTCGCTGGGCGGCGCGACGCGAAACGCCTACGATCTCGACCGGCGACCGTCCGGCTCTAGCGGCGGCACGGCCGCGGCCATCGCGGCCAACTTGGGCGCCGTCGGAACCGGGAGCGACACCTGCTCGTCGGTGCGGTCGCCCCCGGCGTTCAACGACGTGGTCGGCGTCCGCCCGACGATGGGGCTCGTCAGCCGCACGGGAATCGTCCCGCTAACTGCCACCCAGGACACGGCCGGTCCGATCACGCGAACGGTCGAAGACGCCGCACGGATGCTCGAGGTGCTGGCCGGGTACGATCCCGCGGATCCGATGACGGCACTCGGCGACGGGCGCGTCCCCGACGGCGGCTACACGGCCCACCTCGACTCGGACGGGCTCAGCGGTGCCCGGATCGGCGTCGCTCGACAGTTCTTCGGGTTGCGTGACGAGTCGAGCGCTCCGGAGAGCGCGGCAGCGGCGGTGACTGAGACCGTGGAAGACGCTATCGCAGAGATGGCGGCGGCGGGCGCCACGGTCGTTGACCCCGTCGACGTTATCGACCAGTCGTTCCTCGAGAGCGCCCGGACGCTCGAGTACGAGTTCGCCCGCGAGTTCGACGCGTATCTCGCCGATCTCGGCGACGGGGCGCCGGTCGACTCGCTCAGCGATCTCGTCGCTTCGGGAACACTCCATCCGTCGGTAGAGGCGCGCTTCGAGGGCACGTCGATCCTCGACGGCGATTCCAACACGCTGGATTCGGACACGGGCTACCTGCGTCGGCTCCGCCGACGCGACCAGATCAAACAGACGGTGCTCGCGCGAATGACCGACGACGACCTCGATGCACTCCTCTACCCGCCGTCACGGGTTCCGCCGGTCGAGATTCCCGAGAACCAGCCGTTCCAGGAGATGAACTGCGAACTGGCCGCCCACACGGGCCTGCCGGCGGTCGTCGTCCCGGGCGGGTTCACCGACGGCGGTCTCCCTGTCGGGGTCGAGTTGCTCGGTCGGGAGTTCGGCGAGCCCCGACTGTTCGAGCTGGCATACGGCTTCGAGCAGGTGAGCGACCATCGGCGACCGCCGGACCGATTCACCGAGTGAAGAGAGTGCGTGATACAGTTCGGCTGGTCGGTTGCGTCGTAACCGTTGAAAAAGAACGATATGACTCTCCGGGAATCACCCGCAATTTTATTATTTCTTATAAACAGTAGTGTGTATGGTCGGAACTGGAGATACGGCTCCTGGTTTTACGCTGGAGGGTACACGAGGAGAAGAAATACGAGAGTTCACGCTCTCTGAGTTCGCGAATGGTCGTCCGACCGTGCTCGTTTTTTATATTCACGATTACAGCCCCGTTTGTACGGACCAAATGTGCGAAATCAACGACATGGAGTTCCTGACGTTCAACGACGACGCCGGCGTTCTCGGCATCTCTACTGATGGCCCCTACAGTCATCGAAAATTCAGTCACGACAACCACATCTCGTATCCGCTGCTCACCGATGTCGACAAAAACGTCTATGAGGCGTATGGAATGATCGAACAGCAGGAAGACGGGAGACGACACCCCAAACGAGGCGCGGTACTTATCGACGGTGATAGAACGGTTCGATACCGGTGGGAGGCAGAGGACAACTGGGACAAGTGGGAGATGAAACCGCTCAACGACATCGACAGGATCGTTCGTGAACTGACAGAGACGTAATGTGAACGGATTACCGTGTGTTCAGGTGCGCACTGCACGGACCCGTCAAACGAGTCGACGGTGACGAACTACCGCTACTCACGGAATCGCGCTTCGATCTCTCGCGTCGTCTCGTGGACGACCTGCCGCTCGGCGCGCCTCATTGCGCGGATGGCTTCGTCCGTGTAATCGATCGTCGCCGTGGGCAACCCCTTCGCGAGCGCGCCACCGAGGATCGCACCGGGGTCGATTTCGACGGTGAACGCGAAGGCGTCGCGGTGGTCGCGAAGCGGACCGGTGAACGGAAATGCCACCTCAACGAGTTCGATCGCGGCTGGGCGGTCGTATGCGGCCATCACCGCAGGCCAGAACTCGTCTTCCGGCCGGCGAACGAGCGGCTCGATCCCGTCTCCCAATCGCTCCAAGCGAGCGAGGAGGTCGTCGACAACCGCCTCGCGTGCGTCTGGAGAGGCGGCGGGGTCCAGTGACTCGAGGTAGCTGTCGCGTTCGAGCAGGTCGTCGGTGAACGCGTCGATCGGTTCCTCGCTGTCGGCGTACGCCAAGACCACCTCGAACTGCTCGATCGACCGCTGGCGGTACGTATCGAGCTCGGGGCCGACGACCCGTCGCTCCAGTGCGTCGGCATCGCGGCGGAGCCTGTCGACGAGGGCGCCGCCCGGCCCCAGTCCCGTGCCTCGGAGTGCGTGACCGACTCTGAATTCCCGCCGGGTCGCGTCGACCGTCCGGTCGACGAAGCGCTCGACGCCCTCGATCGCGGCCTCTTGCGTCATAGTTGTCGAAACGAGCTTCACGGGTATGAACCCCACTCCGAGAGGAGTACCGGACCGGCCAAACGGGCAATTCGAGGGCTGAACCCCCCACTAGCTTTAATTGGACACGGAGTATCATTGACATTGATTATGAAAAAGTTGATCAACGATCCGGACGACGTCGTCGACGAGATGCTCGACGGGATGACTGCGGCGTACCCGGACCGGCTCCGGCGACTCCCGGAGACGCAAGTGCTCGTTCGCGACGACGGGCCCGTAGCGGAGAAAGTCGCGCTCGTCACGGGCGGTGGTAGCGGCCACGAGCCGACCCACGCGGGCTTCATCGGCGACGGGATGCTCGACGGGGCGGCCGCAGGCGGCGTCTTCTCTTCGCCGACCGCAGACGAGTTCGAGGCGTTGATCGACGCCTGCGATGCAGGCGACGGCGTCCTCGCGATCATCAAGAACTACGAGGGCGACGTGATGAACTTCGAGACCGCCATCGAACTCGCCGAGATGGAGGGCGTCGAAGTCGACAGCGTCGTGGTCGACGACGACGTGGCGGTGGAAGACTCGCTGTACACCTCCGGGCGCCGCGGCGTCTGTGGAACCATCCTCGTCCACAAGGCCGCCGGCGCAAAGGCCGCCGAGGGCGGCGAGCTTTCCGAGGTCAAACGCGTCGCACAGAAAGTGATCGACAACGTCGGCACGATGGGAATCGCACTCACCTCGTGTACCACTCCCGAGAAGGGTGAGCCCACGTTCGATCTCGGCGACGACGAGATCGAGCTCGGCATCGGGATCCACGGGGAGCCCGGCACCGAGCGCGCCGAGACCATGTCTGCCGACGCGGTGACCGACAGGCTGACTGAGGCCGTCCTCGACGACCTCGACCTCGACGCCGGACAGGAGGTGCTCACTATCGTCAACGGGATGGGCGGCACCCCGCAGATGGAGCTGTTCGTCGTCAACCGCCGGCTTCAGGAACTCCTCGGCGAGCATGATCTGGAGACGTGGGACGCGTGGGTTGGCGACTACATGACCTCGCTCGACATGGCCGGCGCGTCGATCACCGTCTGCGCCGTCGACGACGAGCTGAAGGAGCTGCTGGGCGCGCCCGCAGATACGCCGGCGTTGGCCGTCCAATGACCGAGGACGGAGAGGCCGCCGTCGCGGTAGTCGAGGCGGTCGCCGACCGGATCGAGCGCGAGCGCAAACACCTGACGCAGCTCGATTCTGCCATCGGCGACGCCGACCACGGCGGCAACATGGCTCGCGGCTGGTCGGCCGCGGCCGACGCCGCCCGCGACCTCGGCGATCCGGACGCCCAGACCGTCGCCAAGACGGTCGGGAAGACGCTTATGTCCGAAGTTGGCGGGGCGTCTGGCCCGCTCTTCGGCGGCTCGCTCGTGTTCGCGGGCGTCGAGCTCGAAGGCGGCGTCACCGCCGAGAGCGCGGTCGCGTTCGCCGAGACATATCTGGAAAAAGTCGAGGATCGCGGCGACGCCCGTCTCGGCGATCAGACGATGGTCGACGCGCTCACGCCGGCGGTCCACACGTTCAAAAAATCCGTCGAGACGGACGAACTTCCGCCCCTCGAAGCCCTGGCGAAGGCCGTCGACGCGGCCGAACGCGGTGTCGCGTTTACCGTCCCGATCCGGGCTCGCAAAGGGCGTGCCTCCTATCTCGGCTGGCGCTCGGTGGGCCACCAAGATCCCGGCGCAACGAGCACCCTGTACATCCTCGAAGAGCTGCTCTCCGTCGCCGCCGACCACTCCGGCGCAGAGATCCCCGAAACCGATGCGACCTCCCCGACGATCCCGGACGACGCGGAGACGGCGGACGCGACTGCTCCCGAGCCGGAGGACGACTGATGGTCGGACTCGTCGTCGTCTCACACAGCGAGCGCGCCGCGGAGGGAATCGTCGAAATCGCCGCGGAGATGGCGGGTGACACGGTGATCGAACCGGTCGGCGGCGATGGAAAAGGCGGGATCGGCACCGTTCCCGACGCGATCGAAGACGCCCTCGCCGCCGCCGAGGACGGTGACGGGGTCGTGGTTCTCGTCGACCTCGGCAGCGCCGTGATGAACGCCGACGTCGCGATCGAGATGAGCGAGGCGGAGGCAGTCATCGCCGACGCACCGGTGCTCGAGGGCGCGGTCAACGCGGCCGTCGCCGCCACCGATCCGGCCGCCACGCTCGATTCCGTCTGCGAGCAGGCAGAGGCGGCTCGCGAGATTCAGAAGCTTTAGGCAAACTCAGTCGATATCGAGCAGATCAGTCACCGCACCACGAGTCTCACAGGCGATCGCCGCGGTGGCGAGGTCACGTGCCGCCGTCGAATCGGTCGATTGTACCGCTCGCTTCACGGCGGGGACGGTAACTGCGCTCATGCTGAGTTCGTCGAGTCCGAGTCCAACGAGCAGCTCGGTCAACGCCGGATCGCCGGCCATCTCGCCGCACATGCCGACCCACGCGTCGGCGTCCCTCGCGGCCGAGGTCGTCCGATCGATCGCACGCAACACGGCCGGATGGAGCGGGTCGTGGTACTCGGCGACCGCGTCGTTCTCGCGGTCGGCCGCCATCACGTACTGAGTGAGGTCGTTCGTGCCGATGCTGAGGAAGTCGAGTCGCTCGGCGAGCGCGTCGGCGAGAAACACCGTCGCCGGCGTCTCGATCATCGCGCCCAGTTCGGGGATCGCGTGATCGATTCCCGCTTCGTCGAGGTCGGCGGCCACTGACTCAACGGCCGCCAACGCCGATTCGATCTCTTCGATCCGGGTGACCATCGGAAACATGACCGCGAGAGCGTCGCCGTGCTCGTGGCCCCCGGCGCGGAGCAGCGCCCGGAGTTGGGTCTCGAACAGGTCGGCATGGTCGTCGAGAGACAGCCGGATACCCCGACTTCCGAGGAAGGGGTTCGACTCCTGCGGGAGGTCGAGGTACGGAACGTCCTTATCGCCGCCGATGTCGAGCGTCCGGACGACGACGCG
>LKMY01000108.1 GCA_001564205.1 Nanohaloarchaea archaeon PL-Br10_U2g5 | reverse complement strand
GGGTTCCTTCCGGTCCCGGGTCGGGGACCGTGAGATAATGCTGTGCGATACAGCTTCGTGAGACCGACACCGAGTACATGACAATTCGTTAGTCCGGAGCGGTATAACTCCGTCTCTAGTCGCGTACTCGGCGGTTCGACGGGGCTCGAGTTCGCTCTCTCATGCGTCGATCTCAGTCCGCGATTTCGTCGTCGTAGCGCCTCGAAAAGGCCTCATAGGCGTTCTCGTCGATATCGACACAGACGTAGTTTGCGTCGTCGCCGAAGACGCGCTTCGCGGCGATGGCGGCCGGCGCGGTCCCCGCACAGGGAACGAGTATCAGCTCGCCGGGGTCGACGAGCCCCTCGATCCACGCCTCGTACGGCGCGATCGGCTTGGCTCGACCACCGCGACCGTACGTCTCAGTGGGCCACGCTGCGACCTGTCGCGCAGAGACGTCGGTCCGGCGCTCTGTCGCCTCCTCGTGTGCGAAGACGACCGAGTATCCGCCCGTCGACAGCGCGTCTCCGTGTGTGCCGCGGTCGGGCACGCCGTCATCGGTCAGATACGTCACGCCGCCCATCCGCCGGAAGCCGCCGTCTTCGGGGAGCGATGCCGCGTCTCCCCACTCGGTTCGGAGATAGTCGACGACGCGGGGGAACAGCCAGTCGTCGGCGTCCGCGATGAACCACCCACCATCGACCAACGCGTTCCGGCACGAATCGATGACGTCGGTCGTCGTCAGCGAGTCGTCGACGTCGTCACCCGTTGCCGGGTGTGCGTCGTCGAAGGGGTGGAGCTCGTACGCCAGGCCACCCTGCTCGGTCCGTTCCGGTCTCGCCCACGCGTCGTCGAGGAACACCGCGGCCGCCTCGTCCCGGAACGCATCGAGCACCGCGACCGCGTCGCCGACCACGTATCGCTCGCCGTCGTCTATCTCGTGTATCTCCGCGTCGTCGGGGAGTTCCATCAGACAGCGTGAGTTACGTCGTCGCATGAATGAAGGTTCCGGCGGGGCGTCGCCGGGCTCGCTGTCGACGGCGACGATGTCAAGGAGTCACACCCGTCCCGATACGCCGAGCCAATCCCACGCGAAATGTGCTACCACCGGCACGGAGACGAGTCCCGCGATCGCTCTCGACAGCGCCGGGTCGGGGGTCGGACTCGCGGCGAGCAGAATCGTCGTCATCACGATCGCACCGGTCGCCCGGCGGAACTGACTCGGCGCTAATTCCGCGACTGGACGTCCTCGCAGCCGTCGCCAGCGGATCCCCGCGACGAAGGCGTACCGGGCCACGCCGACGGTCAAAAAGACGACCGGAGCGCTGCCGTCGACCACGACGGCGACCGCCCCGACGAACACGAGCAGAGCGTCGACTTCGGTGTCGAGCCGAGCGCCGAGTTCCGACACCGTGTCGGTTCGTCTGGCGAGCGCGCCGTCGGCCGCGTCCAGCGCCATCGCGCCCGCGAACAACGCCGGTGGAAGCCACGCGACCCGCCCGTCTGGCGCCTCCACGAACGCGAATCCGGTGAACGCGATCAGCAGCCATCCGCGGGCGAGGGTCACCCACGTCGCGGCCGTCAGCGGCTGGGGTCCCGCAGTCGCACGCGTTCGGCTCAACGTCCACCCGTTGACGGCCGTCAGTGCGAGGAATGCGACGCCAGCACCGACGAGAAATGACCTGGTCGGCTTCCCGTCCCACGCGACTGCGAGCGCCCCGATACAGAGCACCGTCACGCCGGCGGTGGCCGCAACGGTCAATGAAACGTGTCTGCGGACCCGATCGGAGTCGAACCGCAGCGGTGTCTCGGTCACGCGTTCACCTCGATAACATCCCGGAGATCCGGATGATCGTTCGCCCGTTCGTCGACGGCGTTCGCTTCCGCAGGAGTCCCGTTTCGAACCGCGTCGCGGAGCGCCTGCCACGCCGCGTGTCGCCGGTGGACCACCACCGGAACGGCGTCGATCTCGAGCAGCTTCGCGATCGCGAGTCGGTGTTGGCCGTACGACCGCCAGTAGACGCGCCCGTCTCGGCCGATATCGACGTTGATCTCGTCGAAGCGCGCGGTCGTCGCGTATCCGTTCGGTCCGTGGAGGTGTTCCTGTCGTCGGTACCCGTCCTCGCGGAGCGCGTCGTGAAGCCGGTCGATCTCTCGACACCGCTCGGCGAACCCGCCGATGTCGGTGTGGCCCCACGCGTTGCCGAACCGTGCGAGCTGCTCGCGAAAGGCGTCGAACAGCGCTGTGTCGCGCCAGCTTCGGTCCTCGCAGTACCGCTGTTCGATGCCGCGCGGCACCGCTCGCTCGTCGAACGGCTCCCACCCCTCCTCCCAGTCGCCGTCGACTACGCGGCCCCACTGGGGGGCTCGTGGTGCGGTTTCGAGGAGGCTTCGGCGGATGCGCTCCGGAGCGACCCAGCGGAGACAAAACGGCGGGGCGTCGGTGTACCGCGATGGCCGGAGTCGGCGACGGAGTCGGTGCGCGGCGACGAGCGGAGCGAGCGGAACACGTCGACGCGCGGGGGTTCCAATCCGTGATTGCAGTGCAGAGACAATCTCCCCGCGGATCCGGCGCGGAGTCTCAAACGGGCCGATTTCGGCTTCCGATCGCCGACGATCACGCGTCATGGCTCACCACGATCCGGGGTCTCATTCTGACCGCTTTTCGGCGTTCTCAGCTCTCACGGGAGTAGAGGACGATTAACACGACGATCAACACCACCTGTGCGACCTTATCGACGACGTCGACCGTGCCGAGCTCTGCGAGCCCCGGCTGATCGTTCAGCACGTACCACAAGACGACCTGCCCGGCCGTGAACGGGACGCCGAGGAGGTACGTCAGCCGGCGACGGAACCCGACGAGCACGGCGCCGATTCCGGCGAGGAATCCCACAGTCGCCCCCGCAAAGGAGATCCCGAGCACTCCCGGAATGACGACGGCGAGGTACAGATGAACGGCCGCGGAGACGGCTGCCATCGCGATCCCGGCCCAGTGTAGCGGCGTGAGATCTTCGGTTCGAAGCCCGACCGTGTCGTTCATTACCGGAATAACGGCAGCTGTCGGCATAATTCTTTCACTGCACCGACGCGATTGACGGAGACTGCGAGCGGATTCGATAGCGGCTTGCGACCGTCTCAGGCGGCCTCGATGGCGTCCAACAGACGACACTTCCGACAGATCTCACGGCTCGTCTTCGATCCGCAGCGCTCGCAGTCGACGAGGTCCGGCGCATCGCCGTCGCCGCTCCCGCGGTACGCGTCGGCCGCGAGCGCCGACAGCTCCTCGTAGCCGGCCATGATCGAGTGGCGGGCGCCGGGATGATTCTCCTCCAGCTCGTGGATCGTCGACTGGATCTCGCCGCGGTACGCCTCCGCGGAGTGCGGACACTCCGCCATGTGGACCGGGAGGTCGCGGACGTGGCAGTAGAGGGCGATCTCCTTTTCAGGGACGTCCCGCAGCGGCTTGGCGCGCGGCACGAACGCCTCGGTGACCTCGCGCTCGTCGAAGGGGCCGAGCGAGGCGTCGAAGTGTTTCGCAACCTGTCGGACGTCGCCCTCGAGGAAGTTCATCATCGCCGTCTGCGCCTCGTCGTCGAGGTTGTGGCCGGTGAGCAGCTTATCGGCGTCGAACTCGGCGGCGTACGTCTCCAAGAGGTCTCGTCGGAACACGCCGCAGTACGCGCAGGCGGCCATGTTCTCGGGATCGCTCTCGACGACGTTGTCCATCTGAACGCCGAACTCCTCCTCGTAGGAGACGACCTCGTGACGCAGCGAGAGGTCATCAGCGAGCGCGACGCAGGCGTCGAGGCTCTCGTCGCGGTACCCCTCGATCCCCTCGTGGATCGTCAACGCGAGCATCTCGACGCGCGGGTTTCGCCCGAACACGTCGTCCAGTATCTTCGTCAGGGCGACGCTGTCTTTCCCGCCCGAGAGCCCGATCACCCAGCGGTCCGGGTCCTCCGGTGTCGCCTCCGGATCGAGCAGCGTATCCTCGCGAACGCGGCGTTTCAGGCGCTTTTCGACCGACCGGCAGAGGTGTTCACCACAGAGATGCGCCCCGGAGTAGGCGGCGTAGTGAATCGCGTCGGCGCCGCACGTGTCACACTCCATCGGTGTCCGGTTGCGGACGCGCGGGGATACCCGTTTCGGGCCGAGACGGTGCGAGCGGTTCGCTCTCCTCAACCGCGCCTCGGTCGCGTACAAGGCGTTCAGCGACCCGCGCCGCTGGGGTCGGTGTAGACTGGGGTTGGTGTAGACTGGGGTCGGACACCGACAAAACACCGGGCTCGTTGCCGCCGATTCCGACACCGGTTTGTCGGCGGCGGTGCGTCGATCCACCGTGACCGACTCTCCGTCCGGCGTCGACCGCGATCCGGATCCGCGACCGCTCCGCACCGATCCGCCGGGAGAGAGCCTCCGCACCCGGCTGTGGCGACACGCGTTCAACCTCGTTCCCTCCTATCGCGGCACGGGTGCTCGCGTCGACCACATCGGCGCGGACTGGCGGTACGTTCGGATCCGGGTCCCGTTCAACTGGCGGACGCGAAACGCGGTCGGCACGATCTTCGGCGGGAGCCTCTACGCCGCTATCGACCCCGTTTACATGACGATGCTCCGGCGCACTCTCGGTGACGAGTTCACCGTCTGGGATAAGTCGGCCGCGATCGAGTTCATCGAGCCGGGCCGCGATACGCTGTACGCGGAGTTCGAACTCGCGACCGAGGAGACCGACCGGATTCGGGAGCGACTGGCTCCGGGCGAGTCGATCGATCTGGAGTATCTCGTCTCGCTCGTCGATGCTGCGGGGGTCGTCCACGCTGCCAGTCGGAAAACGGTGTACGTCCGCCGCGACGAGTGAGCCGGCTCAGTCGCTCGTGGCGCCCGCGACCAGCGTCTCCGCGACGGTCTCCACGAACCGGTCCGGGTGTTCGACGTGCGGGAGCAGCTTCGCGCGGTCGAAGACGACGAGGCGGGCCTCCGACGCGTCGGCGAGCTCGCGCCCGTCGGCCAGCGGGCTCACCTCGGCCTCACGCCCCCAGACGATCGTCGGCGGAACGTTGAGGTCGGCGAGCGCGGCCGCCAGGTCCAGATCGCTGTTGAGGTACCCCGAAATGAACGACGCGGGAGCGAACTTCGCGTTCTCGACGTGGGTGGTCCGCCACTCGTAATCGATCCACTCCTCGTCGGGGTTCGTCGGGTCGTCGTAGCCGTGGTCGGCGTTGAAGTACCGGATCGACGGCTTCGACGTGACAAGGTTGAACAGCGCGTCGCCGACGAGCGGCGACCGGATCAGCTCGCGAAGCCACGACTTCGGCGGGCTCGGTCCCGCAACGGTCGTCGGACAGACGCCGACGAACCCGCTCAACACCAGGTCGTCGGCCGGCGATCCGCCACTGGTGGACGCCCTCGCGGCGTAGGCCGCCGACAGCGACGACGCGACGACGGCTGGCTCATCGAACTCGACGAGGAAGTCGTAGACGAAGTCCTCGTACAGCGCCGCGGAGTAACGCAGCGGCGGTCGGTCAGAGCGCCCGTACCCCGGGAAGTCCGGCGCGACGACGTGGTACTCGTCGGCGAGGTCGTCGAACACCGCGCGCCACTCGCCGGAGGACCCAGCGGCGTTGATCCCGTGGAGGAGTACGAGGTCGGGGTCGTCCGGATCCCCGGCCTCCGTGTACGCGACGTCCATCCCGCGCCAGCGGAAGACGCCGTCGTCACCGTTGAGCGGGGATTCCAGCTCTCCCTCGTAGCGAAGGCCGACGTTGAGCGCGGCGATGGCGCCGACGCCAAGGAGGGCACTGCCGGCGAGGTTCCTGAGTTTCATGGGAACGTGTTGGTTCGCGGGCGACTTATATCCGTGGGAGCGCGGTCGCTCCCCGGGGCGGGCGTCACTTCTGCGGGAGGGTGCGTCGTGTTCGCGGACCGCCGTCACTCCCCGCCCGACTCCGCGTTCGATCCCGCCCTCGACGCTCCCCCCGATTCCACGCACTCAGCGATCGGCGCGACGATCTCGGCAGCGACGCTGTACGGGTCGGTCTCCCGGCGACGGACCGCGTCGGCGAGATCGTCGAGCCCGCCTCGTCGCTCCATCTCCCCGGCCGCGAGCGCACCGATGTCGGACCGCACGAGCGTCCGGATCTCCTCGGCGTACCGCCGTCGTTCCGTCGTCTCGAACGCGCCGGATTTCCGCAGGTATGCCGCGTGGTCGTCGAACGCCGCGATCAGTTCCATGACGCCCTCTCCGGTGTTCGCGACTGTCGAGAGGACCTCCGGCGTCCATCTCGTTCGTTCGCCGTCCGCGTTCGCGTCCGTCTCGTCGAGGTC
>LKMY01000107.1 GCA_001564205.1 Nanohaloarchaea archaeon PL-Br10_U2g5 | reverse complement strand
TCCTCGGCGAGCGGCTCACCGGCGCGGACGTCGAGGGAACCGGCTCGGCGTCGACCGTGGACGGGATCGGCGTGCTGCCGGTCGAGACCCATTTCACGGCCGACAAGCGAGTGGAACGCGTGACGCGGACGGTCGAGGGGATCGGCGTCATCGCGGGTGCGAGCGGGACCGTGACTGGCTACGAGATCCACATGGGTCGGTCGTCACCGACTGCGCCGATCGATCGACCCCTAGGCCCCGAGAGCGCGGCGACCGACCGCGTGCTCGGTACGTACCTCCATGGACTGTTCGAGAACGACTCCGTTCGCGAGGCGTTCGTGGAGACGGTGTTCGGCGCGGCGGGGAAGTCGCGTCCGACGGGGAACGGGGCGGCTGTGGACCCCGAACCGACGGAAGCGGGGTCGGACCGGGACGCCGAGGGCGACCCGTACGACCGGGCCGCGACCCTTGTCGCCGATAACGTCGATCTCGAGGTTCTCGGGGTCGACGTGCGCTGACTCGACGGGCGCTGAATCAACGCGCGCTGAATCGGTGTATCCCGACTCGTGCGCTCGGGGGCGGCTCGCTCAGGGTCGGCCGACTCTGCGGTGGCGAGTCACCCCTCCGACAGCACCTCTTCGAGCAGCTTCCGCTGCGCCGTCGCGAGGTGTTCGGCGAACGTCGACGGGGCGATGTCGAGGGCGTCGGCGACAGCGGTCGCGTTGGCGTCGCGGGGGCGCTCGAAGTACCCCATCCGGTAGGCCGTTCGGAGCACCTCACACTGGCGGTCGGTGAGCCGGTCGCGGTCGACGAGGGTCCGGTCCGGCACGCCGTCGCCGTCCGTGGAGCCGTGAATCAGGTACCGAACCTCGACGTGATCGGCGGCGTCGTCGAGTCCGGCGACCACGTCGCGAAGCCGTTCGAGGTCGGGGAGGTGGAGCGTGAGAAACAGCGCCCCGTCCTCGGCTCGGGCGTCGACGATCGGACAGTCGAGGCCCTCGATCACCCGGCACGCACACGTGCCGTCGTCCGGGCGGGCGAACCGGTACACGCGCTCGTCACCGAGATCGACCACCGCTTCCGGGTCGACGCCCGTGTCGGCTCGATCGAGCGCGGCCGGGTCGCGGACTCTGAACTCCTCGGTGTGAGTATCGTTCGCGCGCGCCCAGTTGATCCCGGTGATCGGGCCGTCGTGGCGACTCGACGCGGCGACGGCGGGGCAGTTCACGAGGCCGCGTATCACGAGCCCGGCCCGTACGCCGTCCGGGGAGTCCGAATTCGCCTCCGCGGGCGTCGATTCCGTCGGCTGATTCTCCTCGGACTCCGCGGGCGTCGGCTCGTCTCCGGCGTGCTCGTCGGGCGGAACGCCGTCTGTTCCCATCAGTTCGACTCTAGCTTGGGAGCCACAAAGGCCTGATCCCAAACGGCCAGCCGAGTGAACGGTGGTCGCTCCCCACCCCCGAGAACACCCGCAATGCTGTGGGCCGGCCTGTATTGAGGTACCGAGCCGACCGGTTCCCGTGGAACGAGCCGTTCACTCCGTTGGTGCCGTCGTCCTGACCGGTGCGGGAGCCGCGATGCTTCTCGCTGCGATCGCCGGGATCGTTCCCGTGCTCGACGCCAGCAGCGCCCTGTTGAGCGTGGGCGTCGTCTCGGCCGTCGCCGCGACGGCCCTCGGCGGCGTCGCCGCCCGCGAGGCCCGCTGGGCACTGCGGGCCGACGGGTTCGGCGTGACGCGAACCGACCTCGGCAACGCGACCGCCGTCGCCCTCGCGGCACCGGTCACCTATCTGCTCTCAGTCGAGGTCGGCGTCGGGGCGGTCGTCGCGTCCGCGCTCGTCGGCCTGTGCGCACAGTTGGTCACGGAGACGTACGGCGCCCCGGCGTACTGCGGTTCGTTCGTCGGAATGGCCACCCCGGTCGGGGGCGCCGACCTCGCGGCGGTGACCGCTGCCGGAGGCGTCGCCGCCGTCGTCTTCGTCGCGGCAAAGCGATCGTTCAACGGGTTCGGCGGCAAGCTCGGGACGACCGCGTTCGTCGGCTGTCTGACGGTCGCCGCGGTCAGCGGCCTCTCGCCGGGAGGCGGATCGGTACCGGGGGCGGAGCTCGCCGCGGCGCTCGTCGTCGCCGCCGCGGTCGCCGCCGTGGCGACCCTCGTCGTGAGCGTCCGGCTGGGCCACGGGCCGGTCGTCGGGTCGGCCGTGGTGGGGCTCGTCGCCGGAGTAGTCTGTCCGCCGCTGTTCGCCGCCGGCGACGCGATCGCCGCCGTCGCGTTCTGCGCGTCGTTCGCGGGGATGGCCACGCCCGAGCGGATCCCCGGACCGGGCACGATGCTGCTCGCCGGCGCGACGTCCGGCGCGGTGTTCGTCGGCGCCGCGCCCTACTTCGTCGGCTTCGGCGGCAAGCTCGGGACGATCGCGTTCACCGCCTGCCTCGTCACCGCCGGGGTTCGCTCGCTCGGTCGCTCGCTCGCTCCGGTGGGCAGCGAGACGGTGTTCGGATGAGGTGAGGCGAGCGCGCGACGGCGGATCCGAACGAAACGGCCGACAGCGACCCGGCGAACTATTAAACACCCCCGCTACGCTGGCGGCATCGGGAGGGTCGTGGCGCACCGACCGCGACACATGACCGAACCGGACGACGCGCCGGAGCGAAGCTTCGAGGCCGAACAGACGATCTGTCCGTTCTGCGGCGTCGGCTGTGCGATCGAGTACGCCGGCAACGGGAGCGCGACCGGGACGAAGGGACCCGTGAACGCCCGCGGCGAGATCTGTCCGAAGGGGGCGGCCGCCTTCGACCCGGTCGTCCACGACGACCGCTTGACGGAGCCGCTCGTCCGGCACGACGGGCGCTTCGTCACCGCGCCGTGGGAGGAGGCGTTAGAGCGCGTCGTAGACGGGATCGGCCGAGTGGTCGACGAGCACGGCCCCGACGCGGTGCAGTTTTTCGCCTCCTCGAACTGCACGAACGAGGAGAACTACGTCCTCCAGAAGCTCGCGCGGACCCTCGGCACGAACAACGTCGACAACTGCGCGCGCCTCTGTCACTCCTCGACGGTCGCGGCGATGAGCGAGCGACTCGGGGCCGGCGCGATGACGAACACGCTCGACGACCTCGGCGAGACGGACTGTCTGTTCGTCAACGGCGCGAACCCGGCGGAGCAGCACCCGGTGGCGTTTCGGTCGTATCTCCTTCCGGCGATTCGCGACGGAGCGACGCTGATCCACGTGGACCCGCGCGAGAACGACACGACGGAGGCCGCCGACGTGCACCTCCCCCTCCAGCCCGGCACCGACATCGAGCTGTTGAACGCGATCAGCGCGGTGCTCGTCGAGGAGGATCTCGTCGACGATGCGTTCCTCGCGGAGCGGACGACCGGCTTCGACCGGCTCAGAGAGCACCTCGGCGACGTCGACGGGTACGCCGAGCGAGCGGGCGTCGATCCCGCGGCGATCCGCGAGGCCGCGCGCGCCTACGGCGAGGCCGACCGCGCCGCGATCATCACCGGGATGGGGACCAGCCAGCACCGCTGCGGGACCGACAACGTCCACGCCCTGCTCAACCTCGCGCTGCTGACGGGGAACGTGGGACGACCCGGAACCGGCGTGAACCCGCTCCGCGGGCAGAACAACGTGCAAGGCGCGAGCGATGTGGGCGGGTTGCCGGGCATACTTCCCGGCTACGAGTCCGTCACCGATCCGGAGGCTCGCGAGCGGATCGCCGCGGAGTGGGGCGTCGAGCCGCCGGCCGAGCCGGGACTCACGGAGGTCGAGGCCACACATCGGTTCGGCGACGACGTTCGGGCCGCCGTCGTCTTCGGCGAGAACCCCGCGGTCACCGAGCCGAACGCGTCCGCGGTCGCCTCGGCGTTCGACGATCTCGATTTCTGCGTCGTCATCGACCTGTTCGAGACGAGGACCGCGGCCCACGCCGACGTGGTGTTACCGGGGAGTGCGTGGGCCGAGAAGTCGGGGACAGTGACAAACACGGACCGCCGCGTGATGCGGATGCGCCCGAACGCCGAGTTACCGGGAAACGCGCGCCGCGACCTCGATATCCTGACGGCGCTCGGCCGCCGATGCACCGAGCACCCGGACGCGTTCACCTACGACGGCCCACGCGAGGTCTTCGACGAACTGACTCGCGTCGCTCCGATATACGAGGGAATGAGCTACGACGGCATCGGCGACGGCTACCAGCGCTGGCCGTTCTCGGCCGACGACGGCACCGGAGTCGACGTGTTACACGCGGAGACGTTCGCGAACGGTGAGCGGACCGCGCCGCTCTCCGTCGTCGACCCGGTGCCGCCCGCCGACGAACTGGAGCGCGGGGAGCTCACGCTGACGACTGGGCGCGTGCTCCAGCACTTCAACAGCGGAGAGCTGAGTCGCCGTTCCGACCGACTGATGGCGATGCGGGGCGAGGAGACGCTCCAAATCCATCCGGACGACGCCGCTGAGCGAGGAATCGAGGACGGCGACACGGTTCGCGTCTCGAACGAACGCGGGACGGTGACGGTCGCCGCAGGTGTGACCGCCGCGGTGCCGCAGGGCGTGACGTTCTGTACGTTCCACTACGCCGACCCACTTATTAACTCGCTCACCGGCGGCGAGCTCGATCCGGTCGCGAAGATCCCCGAGTTCAAACACTCCGCGGTCGCTGTCGAGCCGGCCGACGCCGCGGGCAGCGCGGACTGAGTCGGCGCCCACCTCGTCGCCGACCACGTCGATCTCGCCGCTGTCGACCTCGATTTGTAGTCGGGGACGAATTCGGATGACGCGGAACCGGGTGAGTACGGACGTGGTTGGTTCATAAACGACTACCCGGTCAGGTTCAAACCAGTCTCGACCACCGCTTCTCAAAAGATACGTACCCAGTGAACTACCCCACCCTACTCGCTCACCGCTAACGCGGTTCGCTCCTTGAGGGTGTCGTCAGAACTCGAAGAGTTCTGACTGCTAACCAGAGGTCTTTGACTTCTGGTGATGGGGCTTCCTGTTTCTACGACGCGCTTTGCAGACACCGAAGTGGTGTCCGCAGGGAGCGCAGTCTCCACAGGCGTTGACGAGAGAACAGCTCTCGTCCGCACATCAGAATCGCAACGCGATTCTGAGGACGTTGATTCGGAGCATCCCACTCCTATATTTTCAAGACCGCGAGAAAGGATGTTCCACGCCGTTGCCAGAAATCGAAGATTTCTGGCTGCCCGCCAGACGTAGTCTGGCGACCGCGTTCGCGTCTCTATCCGCTTCAAACCCACAGGACGGACACGAGTGTTCCCGAACCCATAGCGGTTTCTCGGTCGAAACCCCACAAGATGCACACTCTTTTGTCGTACCGCGCGGATTCACAGCGACAAAGTGCGTGGCTTCGCGTTCGCACTTGTATTCCAACATCCGAAGGAAGGTTCCCCACGCAGCACTTGCTCGGTTCCGTGAGTTACCCGGCAGTTCGACCAATCCTTTCGCGTTCAAGTCTTCAACGGCTACCAAGTCGTACTCGGTGGCGTAGTAGTTCGACAACTTGTGGAGGAAGTCTCGTCGCTTCCGCTTCAATTCGGAGTGGCGTTCAGCCACGACCCGACGTTGTTTCTCCCAATTGTTCGAGCCGTGTTCCTTCCGCGAGAGGTCACGTTGTGCGCATTCTAACCGCTCACGCTCGTCGGACAGGTCAAGCGACCCGACTGCCGTGCCGTCCGTATCGTGGATATACTTGAGAATCCCCACGTCAATGCCAACGCATTTTTCGGGGTTATCTGGTTTCTCAGACGTTGCTTCGTCAATGTCGATGCCAAAGGTGGCGAACCACTCGCCCGTGGGTTCTTGTTTGACCGTGACCTGTTTGATGATCGCGTTCTGGGGGATTTCTCGGTGGAGATGAATCGGGATCTCACCGATTTTGCTCAACCACAGGACAGGCCGACCACTCGTATTCTTGAGTTTGAAGCCGGACTGGTTATAGGTGAGCGACCGATACTCTCGTGGCGGTTTCCACTTGAGCATCCCTACGGCACGTCCGTTCTCTTTCTGTGCTTTGAGTGTGGAGAGGTTGTCGTAGACGCGCTTGACGACCATCTGGAGGACTTTCGAGTGAATGTCGCTTAGGTCGTCCCACCACGTTTTCAGGTCAGGAAGTGTGTCCTGTACCTCGTAGCGAGCAGGGATTTCATCTGCTTCGTTGAGTTTGTAGAGGACGTGGTTATAGAGTTGTCTACAAGTATCGACGTGGTTCAGAAGCGTCTCAGTGAGGGCTTCTGGTGGGTCGAGTCGATACTTGTAGTTGTAGTGCATCTATGGCTCTCGTTCTTCGATAAGTTCGTCCAGTTTCTCTTG
>LKMY01000106.1 GCA_001564205.1 Nanohaloarchaea archaeon PL-Br10_U2g5 | reverse complement strand
TCGTCCACGATGCGCCGGACGCTGGACGAGTTCGACGACCGCCTCTGGATACGTAAAGAGGGGTATCAGTACGCGTCAACACCTCTCGGAGAGGCGATCGCATCCGGGATGGAGAAGCTGATCGACCGAGTCGAAACCGAGCGAAGCCTGCGGTCTGTCTGGGACTGGCTCCCGGGCGCGATCAGCAATTTTCCCTTCGAAACGTGGTCGGAGCTGACCGTAACTGTCGCAGACCCCGATGCCCCGTATCGTCCGGTGAGACGATTCGAGTCACTTCTCCGGGAGACGACAACGGTCCGGTTTCTTCACCCGGAAGTCGGGCTGATGGATCTGTGTTTCGACCTGCTCTACCAACTGGTCTCCGAGGGCGTCGACGTGACGTTGATCGACCGGCCCGAATGTCACGCGTACTTTTTTGCGACCTATCCGACTCGGAGTTCGGAGCTGGTGCGACGCGATAATTTCACCGTCCTAGAGCACGACGATTTCCCCCCGTACGGTGTCGGTCTGCTCGACGACTGCGTGACGATCAGTTGTTATCAAGAGGACAGCGGAACTGTGCACGCAGTGATCGACACGGCGGCGCCGGCGGTTCGTGAGTGGGCAAACGCGACCTACGAGACCCACAGAGCCGGTGCACGTCACGTGGTACGGCAACGGAGCGTCGAGTGAGGGTCCAGCGGCGCGGGTCGATCGACACCCTTCTCCTCGTCGTCGTGGCTGAGGAAATCGCCGCGTCGAGGGGACACCGTCGGGCCCGATGAGACGTGGAATGCAGTTGTTGGCTCGTTTGCAACGACTGCGAAAACGTCTCTGACTGCCGAAACCCCACGAATTAGCTACAATATCTCCGGCTTCGTCATTACGCTTGCCGAACGGAGGAAGGGACATTGCTCCGATCGGCGAGAGGAAACACCATGACCGATGAACGACGACTATCACACGGTATCGACCTCGACACACTCGACGGATTTGCCGCACACGCGGCTGAGAATCCCGAAGCCGTCCAGTTCGGACTGCAGGCGTCTGCGACCTACGAGGGGACGGCGGCGCACAGCCTGGCGAAAGTCGATAGCTACGATCTCGGGGGCGAGACGATCGCTCGTGAGACGCGCGAGTACACGATTCCGTACGGCGCCTGGAAGGAGGTGTTAGACGCCAGCGGATGGGTCGGCGGAATCGACCGGCTCGAACCGATCGAGGCCGGGCTTTCGGCGCTGGCCGCCTGTATCAACGTCGGCATCAGCATCAACGCCGCCGCCAACGACGTGGATATCGACCGCCTCCAGACGCGCGTCAGAACCGATTTCGACCCGGCAGTGCTCTTCGGTCTCGAGGGGCTCGAAGCGGCCGACTCGGTTTTCGAGAACCTCACCGCCGACGTCAAGATCGAGGGCGAGGACCTCGATCGGGATCTGATCGACGAATGGGCGCGACGGGCGCCCGTTTACACGTTCGTCTCCCGCGCTCAGGATGTCGACATGAACATCAACGCGTCCGCCGAAGTGGTGAGCGATGACTGACCGGCGTCCGTCGGTGAGCGAATCGCTCGACAGGGGCGACGACTCCGTGACAGACGAATCCGGGCAGTTCGACAGCGTACCGCGTCGAACGGTACTAAAAGCCAGCATGGCCACGGTCGGCACGCTCGGGATGGCATCGTCTGCGACCGCGGGCGACGGCGGAGTGACGACGCAGACTGCAGACGTCTTCGGTCAGGGACCGGACGGCCCCGTCGTCGCCGAGCACGGGGCGACGCTCAGACGTACGCAAAACGGCATCTCGATGCGCCTATCGATGCCCACACCGGAGCCGGGGACCTACACGTATCCGAGCGGACCCAAGGGAGGCGCGTGGACCAACGAACAAGGGCCTCCCGAGGTGTTCACGCTCTGGTGTTTCGTGTTCGACGCTCCGGGCGAAGGATGAACGGGGGTGTACAACCCCGCGGGGCACGTGGTCGGCGGATCGACTCTTACACTGAGTGGGCGTGGATCCGGGGAGACCGACCTGTTTGCGGGTGATCCGCTCGAGAACCCGCGGGAAGCGGAGGTGCACCTGGCAGTCGCTCCCCACGGCGCGTTAGCTCCCGTCCATCTGCCCGACGCGCTCAGTACTCCGACGGGCCCCGGTCCGGATATCTGGTGGATGGCGCTGTTCGATCCACCGGCCTGACGGTGTTTTTTGATTCCCGACACGGAGGGAAACACGGATCGACTGTCGAATCTCCCCCTCGCTACTCACCACGACCGCAAATCGGTTCACTAATCGAGTATTCGGGCGGAGCTTCGTCACCCGGAGAACGTCAGCCCGTCCCGAAGCTCCCGCGCCCGTGAGTGGAGCGCGTCAGGGTCGTTGTCGGCCGGGGCGGCGCCGTCCGTGACCGTCAGGTGTCCCATCTTCCGGAGCGGGCGCACGTCCTCCTTGCCGTACCAGTGGAGGTCGGCGTCGGGCGCTTCGAGAACCGACTCTACGTTTCGGAGCGTCGCGGGCTGCGTCTCCTCGATATCGCCGAGGACGTTCGCGGTGACGGCGGGCGCAACCTGCTCGGCCGGCCCTAACGGCCAGCCGAGGACCGCCCGAACGTGATTCTCGAACTGCGAGGTGCGCGCGCCTTCAATCGTCCAGTGGCCGGAGTTGTGTGGCCGGGGCGCGATCTCGTTAACGAGCACCTCGCCGTCGGGCGTCTCGAACAGCTCGATCCCGTAGACGCCGCGGCCGTCGAGCCAGTCGAGGACCCGTTCGGCGACCGACTCCGCTTCGTTGATCACGTCTGCGTCCGCGCGGGCGGGAGTGACGCTCTCGCGGAGGATCTCCTCGCGGTGAACCGTCTCGGTGACGGGATAGGTTCGGGTCTCCCCGTTCGCGCCCTTCACGCCCATCACGGCGATTTCGCGCTCGAAGGGAACGAGCGACTCGGCCATCGCGTGGTCACCGACCTCCGAGAGCGCGTCGGCCGCGCCCTCTGCCGCACCGACCGGGACGTTTCCGCGGCCGTCGTAGCCGCCCTCGCGCGCCTTCAGCATCACGCCGCCGAGCTCCTCGACCACGCGTTCAAGCCCGTCAGCGGTGGCGACTGCGACGAACTCTGGAACGGGGATTCCGGCGGCCGCCAGCGCCTCGTTCTGTACCAGCTTGTCCTGAATGGTCCGGAGGGTGTCCGGGTCCGGATGAACCGGAACACCGTGTTCGGCGCTCGCTTCGGCGAGCAGGTCGGGGTCGGCGAGCTCGATCTCGAACGTGAGCGCGTCGACGCGGCTCGCGAGTTCATCGATTCCCGCGGGGTCGTCGAAGTCGGCGACGATCTGATCGCGGGCGACCGCCGACGCCGGACATCGTGGCGTCGGGTCCAACACGACGACCTCGACGCCGAGCGGTGAGGCGGCCTCCGCGAGCATTCGTCCGAGCTGTCCGCCGCCGACGACGCCGAGCGTCGGTCCCGGCAGAGTAACTGACATGCGTGAGCGTTCGGCGGGCCGCGAATAAGCGTTATCAACCGGATCGGCCGCGACTCGCCGAGACACATCACGGAGTGAGAACCAACGTCACTTATACCGCCCGCGCCGGTACCGACGACCACGCATGGTCTCGAACCGTGGAGGCGGCAGCCGCCGATGACGCTCGACAGACTCCGCCCGCTCGTCAGCCGAGCGATCACCCCGTTCGTCGCCGCGACGGCTCGGATCGGGATCACGGCGAACGCGATCACGGCGTCCTCGGTGGTCGTCGCCGCCGGAGCCGGATACGCGCTCGTCCTCGGCGGCTCGGACCCGACGTGGTACCTCGCCGCGTCCGCGCTCGTCCTGACGACCGGCTTCTTCGACGTACTCGACGGCGCGCTCGCGCGGGCGACCGACACGGCATCCGACGCTGGCGATTTCCTCGATCACGTCCTCGACCGGTACGGCGACGTCCTGATTCTCGGCGGGCTCGCACTCGGCGTCGAACAGTACGAACTCGGCATGCTGGCGCTCACCGGCGTCCTCCTGACGGCGTACCTCGGTACGCAGGCGGAGGCGCTCGGGCTCGAGCGGATCTACGGCGGGCTGCTCGGTCGCGCCGACATCCTGCTGCTCGTCGGCATCGTAGTCGGTATCGCTGCCGTCACAAACCCCGTGCGCTACGGTTTCTCGCTCGTCGAGTGGACGCTCGCGTTCCTCGCGGTCTTCACGCACGTCACGGCGGGCCAGCGGTTCGTCTGGTGTTGGCAGGCGCTCGGGACCGAAGAGTAACGGCGACGGCAACTGACCGCGAGAGTAGCCTACCCGAGTTCGACGCGTCGGAGATCGCTTTCCAGCTCGGTGACGAACTCGTTGTACGCCTCGACGAACCCACGGAACGGGTCGGCGTACTCGCGGACATCGGCGGCCGACGGGGCCTCGTACTGCGAGAGGAGATAAACTCCCCCCGAGCCGCCCACACGGAGGTATGAAACAGTCCCTTCGTCCCACTTCAGCTCCCAGCGGTTGCCGTCGACGCGGGCGGTGTACGTCCCGTAATCATCGCCTTCGTACCGGTAGATCTCGCCGGCCATGATGGTACAGGCCTCGCGGATCGCGTCCAACACGCGGTCGCGCTCGGCGACGACACCGTCGGTCGAGGTGGGTTCGGGAAACTCGGCGCTCACGCCGTCGAGAACGCCTGACAGCGATTCGATGTACTCGTTCCACGCGGCGACGAATTTCGGGTAATCGCCGAGCGCGGTCGCCAGATCGGTCGGATCCGGCGGCTGTTTCGTCGAGACGACATACACGTCGGACCCCGACTTGGGCGAGAAAAGGAGGAACTCCAGCTCGCCGGCCTCGTGTTTGACGGTCCACGCGCCGGCGGCCGTCGAAAGCTCCTGGCGCCCGTAATCACCGCCCTGGAGGCGTGCGAGCTGGTAGGCGATCGTTCCGGCGTGGTCGCGAATTGCGGCGACGATCTCGTCGCGCCGGTCGGCGACCGCGTCCGTGTCGTGCACGTCGAGGTCGAGTCCGAGATCGGCGTGGGTGGTCACGACTGTACTGGGCGCCACAAGCGGTTAATCAGTTCGGGTCCGTACGGTCGTCACCGAAGCGACTCCCGTATCTCGCGTATCCGCGCCGGCTCGTCGATCCCCGACCGCAACACCACCGCGAACACCTCGCTCCCGCCTGGTACCGGTGCGTCTCCGCTGAGGATTGCATCCGAACCGGTCTCCTCCGCGAGCCACCGCCGCCCGTCTGCGATCGCCTCGCGGTTGAGCCAAGCAGGCGGCCCGCCGACCACGAGGAGGGTGCGGTCGGCCCGGCCGTCGGACACCTCGATCGTCGACTTCCCGCGAGCCGCCTTGCGGATCGTCGTCTCGATCGCTGACACCGCCGCGCTCGCGTCGACTTCGACGGGGTCGTCGCTGCCGAACAGCCCGAGTCCGAACCGCGATTTCGTCTCGGGTGGCTCGACCTCCTGAGTGGCGTAGCCGAGTGCGGCCACCTCTCCATCCTCGCCCACCGCGCGAGCGAGATCGCTCGCGTCGAGCACCTGCTGTGGCGTCGATGCGGCGTCCTCGGACTCCCCGGCACCGAACAGCGCCGCGATCCGCTCGACGACGGCGCCGTTCAGTCGCTCTCGAGCGTCCACAAGCGTCTCGCCGGGTCGGAGCCAGTCCTCGTTATCGAACGGGAACACCGCTGCACAGCGGTCGGAGAGCGACTCGAGCGTTCGCGCCGCGTTCTTTTCGGCGAGCGGTCGACGAGGCGGTCCGGTGTCCCCGGTCGGTGGTTCCGGTCTCAGGCCCGTCTCGTCCGGTTTCGATCCCGTGTCATCCGCCTCCGACTCCGCGACCGTCGGGAGCAGTCCCACTGCGTACACCGGGGCGTCGTAGATCCGCGAGAGCTCCTCGGCGAGCGCCGGGGCGACACCGGCACCGGCTCCGCCGCCGACCCCGACGACGAGCAAGAACGCCTCGGCGAGCGACGGGTTCTCCTCGTCCATCGCTCGGCCGAGCTCGCTCGCATGGGCGTCGCCGAGCCGGCGGCCCGCGTGGAGGTCACCGTCGAGACCGTCTCCGCCGGCCGCGTCGCCGAAGCGGTATCGACGCGATTCCTCCAGCGACCGAAGGGTGTCGAGGGCGGCCGCGTCGGTGTCGAACGCGTTGACGCCCTGGAGGAATCGATCTCCGTCGTGGTCGGCCGCGAGCCGGTCGACGATCCGGCCGCCGGCACCGCCGAGACCGATAACGTGTACACGCATACGTCACCTCGGTCGTCGAGCGGGGCTTTATGTGTTCGGTCGCGACGGAGCTCGGCCGCAAATAGGTCGGTCAACAGCGAGTGCTCAGAACGGTCAACAGCGAGTGCTCAGAAC
>LKMY01000105.1 GCA_001564205.1 Nanohaloarchaea archaeon PL-Br10_U2g5 | reverse complement strand
GTCGGCGGATTGGCCATTTTCATTGCGGCCGGCGTCGTCACCGGAACGCGAGATTACGGGCACGCCGTGTTCACGGCGCTGTTCGGCGCGCTCGTCTGGGGGTTGTCGGCGCTGTTCCTCTCGTGGATACCGCTCATCGGTGATTTTATTCCGCTGATCGCGTGGATCTGGCTCATCAAGCGACGCTACGGCTGTTCGTGGGTCCACGGGGCGATCATCGGCTTCATCGCGTGGGCGTCGGCGATCCTCGTGTTGGCGGTGCTTCCGTTCGCGGGCGTCACCGATGCGGTCGGCGTGCCGTTCGTCCGATCGCTGTAGTCGCCTCCGAGCAGTTTTTGCGACCGCCTCACTCTGAAACGGTGGTTTTGACGATGCTCACGGGTGCCGTCGACTGCCGTGAGACGCGCTCCGTGACCGAGCCGAGCATCCGTCGGTAGTCACCCGAACGCGTCTTCGACCCCATCACCGTCAGGTCCACATCCTCGTCGTTGATGTACGCAAGAATTCGCTCGTGCGGCACTCCGTACACCAACTCCGTGACTGTCTCGACGCCGGCTTCCTCGGCGTGAGCGGCTACCGCCGCAAGCGCCTCGCGGCCCAGCTCTTCTAACGTCTCCGACGCACCCTCGGCGCCGTCGACGAACTCGTCGCCCGAGTAGGCGTTGACGACGTCGCTGTCGACGACGTACAGCACGTGCAGCGTCGCGTCGTACCGCCCGGCCGCGTCGACCGCGTGGTCTATCGCGCGGTCGACGCCCTTACTACCGTCTGTGGGAAGGAGTATCCGATCGTACATACGTCAGTATTCGTCAGCCATCCGAATAAAACGGTCGCCGTTTCCCGAACGGTTAACACGCTCCCCGTCGCCGAATCGGCTATGACGGATGCTGCGGACCGACTGTTCGTAAACGGGGAGATTCACACGCTCGCGGACCCAGAGGAGGGCACTCACGAGGCGGTCGCCGTGCGCGACGGCGAGATCGTCCGAATCGGGCGGACAGCCGACGTGGAGTTCCTAGCCGGCGTCGAGACGGACGTAATCGACCTCGGCGGGCGCGTTCTCCTGCCCGGGTTCATCGACGCGCATACCCACCTGACGACGGTCGGCCGCTATCTCGTCCACGCCGACCTCTCCGCGGCCGACTCACCCGACGAGGCCGTCTCGCTGCTCGCGGAGCGGGCGACGGAAGTCGCCGGCTCGAGCGGAGACAGCTGGGTGCTCGGCTATGGGTACGACGAGTCGACGTGGGACGCCGACCGGTACCTGACCCGCGTGGATCTGGATCGCGTCTCGACCGAGCAACCGGTTGCGGCCTTCCGCGAAGATATGCACGTCGCCGCCGTCAACGGGGTTGTTCTCGACCGCTTCGCGGACGCGCTCGACGCGGTCGCAGACGAGACGGTGCCCACCGGAGCCGACGGCGAGCCGACGGGCGTCCTCCTCGAAAGCGCGATCGATCCGATCTACGAGGCCGTCGAGCCCGGACCGGCCGAGACCCGCGACATCGTTACCGCCGCGCTCGCCGACTGCGCCGAAAAAGGGATCACCGGATTCCACGACATGGTTCGCGGCTCGCACGCCCCGCGCGTCTACCGCGACCTCGACGCGAGCGGCGAGCTGACGGCGCGCGTCCGGATCAACTACTGGAACGACCACCTCGACGCGCTTCGTGAAGTCGGCCTCCCCACGAACGCCGGCAGCGACGCCGTCGAGACCGGTGCGATCAAATCGTACACCGACGGGAGCTTCGGCGGGCGGACCGCCCGGCTCTCCGAGCCGTACGCGGACGCGCCCGAGGAGACCGGTCAGTGGGTCGTCGGTCCCGCGGAACTCGCCGAGACCGTTGCCGACGCGACCACGGACGGCTATCAGTTCACCGCTCACGCGATCGGTGACGAGGCGGTCGAAGCGGTTCTCGACGCCTACGAGAACGCCTCTCGGACCGATCCCGGCGAGGCCAGACATCGGATCGAACACGTCGAACTCGCCGCCGACGAGGCGATATCGCGGCTCGCGGAGACCGGCGTCATCGCCAGTGTCCAGCCGAATTTCCTCAAATGGGCGGGCGAAGAGGGGCTCTACGACGCCCGGCTCGGCGATCGACGGACCGAGACGAACCGCTACCGCGACATGCTCGACGCGGGTGTCCGGCTCGCGTTCGGCTCCGACGGCATGCCGATGGACCCCTTGCTCGGCGTCCACCACGCTGTCAACGCACCGGCCACATCGCAGCGGCTCACGGTTACCGAGGCGCTTCGTGCGTACACGTACGGGGCCGCGTACGCCGGCTTCGACGAGGACCGACTCGGCACCGTTGAAGCCGGTAAGCGTGCGGATTTCGTCGTTCTCGATGAGTCGCCGTGGGAGCGCCCGGAGACGCTCCGCGATATCGGCGTGGCGATGACGGTCGTGGACGGTGGCATCGTGTACGACGGTCGGTGAGTCGCTGGCGCGGACGATCATCCCTGTTGTGGGGCACGGATCCCCGCAAACACTGCCAAAGAACAGTATTTATTAATCATGTACGTTCTACGTACGGACATGGCAGAGATAGCAATCGAGTACGCCACCGGCAGCCGCCTCCAGCCCGAGGCGGAGACCGCCCGACGCCTGATCGACGCCTACCTCGGCGATCGGCCCGACGTCGACGGAGTAACGCTCACCCCGTCCAGCGATTCGGTGTTCTGCGTTAGCGTCGAGGGCGACCGCATCTGGTGTACGGATCCACGCGAGTGGATCGACTCCATGGAAGCGGTGACTGCTGCGCGCAGACGGCTCTCTGAACTGTCCTGACCGGTCGTTTCGGGACCCCGATCGCTAATCGATCCTGTCGGAATACGAACCTTTATTCAGCCGTTTGCCGTTGCCCTCGCCATGACCGAAACCGATGGACTGTGCGGGTACGTTCACGAGGCGGCCGACTCGGCACCGGCCGGCTGGGAGTGTCCTCACCCGACCGGCGGCGCCGACCGATGCGTGTTTCACCGGTCGGCGGGTGACCCGAGCGAGACGGCAGTCACCGAGGCGTTCAAAACGGCGGTCGCTGCCGGAGAGTCGGACCCACGGCGCCGACGCTTTCACGGCGCGACGATCGAGCGGCTCTCGCTGCCGGCGGGGACGCTGCTCGCCGCCGACCGGTCCCACGCCGTTGACCTCGCGGACGCGACCATTGGCGACCTCGCGATCGGTGGTGCGACCTTCGGTAGCGATCTCCGACTCGACGGCGCGGCCGTCGACGGTGACTTCGATGCAGGCGGACTGACGTGTCTCGGTGACCTTCGCTGTCGAGGGGTCCATGCGGCAACCGTCGACCTCTCGGCTGCGACCGTCGACGGCGTCGTGGATTTCGCGTTTGCGACGGTCGACGACTCGTTCAGCGTTACGCGGGCGGACCTCGGTCGGCTGGCGCTCAGCGACGCCGACGTCGGCGGCACCGTGAGCGCAAACCTCGTCCGGGTGGACGAACGGACCGAACTGAACAGCGCCGCGATCGGGGGCTCCGTCCTCGCGGCCGACGCGACCTTAGAGGGGGAGGTCCGCGCGATGGGTGCGTCTGTCAGCGGTGCACTCGCGTTGACCGGGAGCACGCTGGGTGACGGGTTCAACGGGAACGACGCGAGCGCCGACCACGGGATGACCGTCGATGGCCCGGTCGTGTTCAAAGGCGTCGCGGTCAGCGGATCGACCGACTTCCGGTACGCGACGTTCGGCGCGCCGGTCCAGTTTCACGCCGAACAGCACAGTACCAAGACGCGGTTCGACGGCGCCGTGGACTTCGGACAGGCGACATTCAGGGCCGGGTTCGACTTTCGGGAGGCCGTCTTTGGCGGGCGGCTCTACGTCGCGGACGCGACGGTGTCGGGAGCGGGAGTTCTCGATGGCGCCGAGCTGACGCGCGGGGTGACACTCGACCGGGCGGAGGCGACTGCGTCCCTTTCCGCGACCGCAGCGCGAATCGGCGGCGCGCTCTCGATGGTCGACTGCGAGTTCGGCGGCGCGGTCGCGTTCGACGGCGCCGTCCTCGACGGCGAAATCGACTGTAACGGCGGGAGCCCCGACACGGCGACTCGGTTCAGAGCGGGGCTGTCGTTGGCGGGGGTTGAGTGCCGGTCTGGCGCCGATCTCCGCTGGATCGCGAGTAACGGCGTGGTGGCTTTCCACGACTCAGAAACGGCGAGCCGAACCGCGTTCGGCGACACGGTCGACGCGACTGGGGCGCACCTAACCGACGGCCTCGACGCGAGATCAGTTCGGTTCGACCACCTCGCCGGGTTTGAAGACGTCTGTGCCGGCGGCGATATCCGTCTCGACGAGGCCGACATCGGTCGCCTCCGTATCGACATCTCTCCGGCCGAGTCCGACGATCGGCCGACCGTGACAGCGCGGCGGGCGTCGATCGACGAAGGACGGATCGCACACCCCGGTGACGGGGCGGTGACGTACGACTTCGCGGACGCCCGAATCGGTCGCGTCCGGGTCGACGCGGGCGACGGACCGATCGAGCCGCTCGCCGCGGTCCGGTTCCTCGGCACCGAGTTCGACGGGTTCAGATTCGCCCCGTATCACGAGACGCTCGAAGCCGCCGGCTGGCGACTCCACGACTGCGAGGGCGCGGCCGACCTCCCGGAGCCGAACCCCGCCCCGAGGCGATTAGAGGCGACCTATCAACAGGCGAAGACGGGTGCTAACGGGGTCGGGGACGCGACCGCGGCCGCGGAGTTCTTCAGACGTGAGATGCGACATCGCCGGGCCGGCCACGCCGCGGCCGTCCGGTCGAACCGGGGTACTGACCGGGTCGCCGCGGCGTACGACTGGCTCGCGAACACCGTCTTGGACGCGACCGCGGGGTACGGTGAGCGACCGGGCTGGACCATGCTGTCGTCGCTTGCGGTCGTCATCGTCTTCGCCGGCGCTTACACCGCGTTGGGCGTTCCGGCCGACGCGCCCGGCGAACTGCTGCTGTTCAGCTTCCAGAGTTTCATTACGTTCATCGTCGGTCCGGCGCCTGCGGAATCGTTCGCGATCCGTATTCTGAGCTCCGTACAGGGGTTCCTCGGAGCGTTCCTCGTGGCGCTGTTCGTGTTCGCGCTGACGCGGTCGGTCGACCGCTGAGCGTTCAGGCCGCAGAACTACCGTCCGTCTTCGCGGGCGAAGACGAACTCCCGCAGCAGTTTGCCCGCCAGCGCCGCCGCCTGTCCGTCGTCGCGGTCGTTCACCTCAACTACGTCGAATCCCTCGGCATGCGGAGCGACCGCGCGAACGAGATCGCGAGCCTCGCGGGGATCAAGACCGAACGGCTCCATCGTCCCGGTTCCGGGCGCAAAGCCGGGGTCGAGAGCATCGATGTCGACCGAGCAGTACACCGACTTGTCCGCGAATGGGCCCTCCGCAGAGTCTGTGTCGATCGCGTCGATCCACGCCCGAGCGTCCGCTGGTGCGACGACCTCTACGTCGTCGTCATCGGCACGCTCCCACTCCTCTTCGGAGCCGGTGCGGGCCCCGATGATCACGGCACGGTCGACGCCGAGGTCGTCGAGACAGCGACGCGTGACGCAGGCGTGACTCCACGGGTTGCCGTCGTACGCCGCACGGAGGTCGAGATGCGCGTCGCAGACGACGAGTAGGTCGGGCGCGACCGCCTCGACGCCCGCGTAGGTGACGGTGTGCTCGCCGCCGAGGAGGAGCGGAACCGCGTCGTCGTACGTGACGCTCCGCAGCTCGGCGGCAAGGTGATCGAGGTACGCCTTGACGTCGTCCCACGGGCGGCTGTCGCCGGCGTCGTGCACGCCGAGCGCGGAGAAATCGCTCTCGGTTCGATGATCGTAATCGTCGTAGGTCCGTGCGAATCGCCGGACGCGCTCCGGTCCGAACCGGGTGCCCGGCTGAAAAGTGGTCGTGGCGTCAAGGGGAGCGCCGACGACCACGTAGGAAGCAGCTTCGCGGTCGGTCGTCGCTCCGGGGAACATCGCCGACTACCCGACGATTTTCCGTTGACCCTCGTAATCGAGGTACTCGATGGTGTCGTCCGAGGTGAAATCCTCGCCTTCGGGGATACGCATCGTGAAGGTGTCGTAGGTGTCGAGGTCCATCACTTGAACCTCGTCGTCTTTGACGTTGACGACCTGTCCCTGCTTCCGTTCGATGATCGGGACCCAGACTTTCGCGTCGACGGGTTGAGAGAGCGAGCGCTTTCTGTCGTCGAAGACGCCTTTCCCCTCAACGCGTGCCTTGGCGCTCCCGTGTTTCCCGGGTTTGGCTGTGCTGTAGTGGTTGATCTTGCAGGGGGCGCTGTCCATCATCACGTAGCTGCCCTCCTGTAGTTCGCGAACCTGCTTCTGCTCTCGCGGCATACG
>LKMY01000104.1 GCA_001564205.1 Nanohaloarchaea archaeon PL-Br10_U2g5 | reverse complement strand
TCGGAACGATGAACATCCTCTCGGGACGACAAGAAGGCGCCGAGACGGTGTTCGTACAGCAGCGCAACTCGTTCGTCGAGATCGAGTACAGCGATATGGCCGAACAGATGCTCTCTCGCAGCGACGTCCTTCACATCCGGAAGGACGACAAGGTGTACGTCGTCGGCGACGACGCGTTGAACTTCGCGAACATCTTCAACAAGGAGACTCGCCGGCCGATGCAACACGGGATCCTCTCCAGCGATGAGTCGTCTGCGATCCCGATGATCAAGCTGATCACCGAACAGGTTGTCGGCGAACCCTCTCAACCGAACGAGCGGCTCTTCTACTCCAGCCCGGCCGACCCGATCGACTCGCCGCTCACAACGCTGTATCACGAGAAGACCCTCGAATCGATGCTCGGCGATATGGGATACGACCCCGAGCCGATCAACGAGGGGATGGCGGTCATCTACTCCGAGCTCGCCGACAACAACTTCACCGGTCTCGGGATCAGCTTCGGCGCGGGGATGACGAACGTCTGTCTCGCGTACTACGCGGTTCCCGTCATGAAGTTCTCCATCGCTCGCGGCGGCGACTGGGTCGACGAGCAGACCGCTCAGGCGACGGGCACGCCCGTCGACAAAGTGACTTCGATCAAGGAGGACGACTTCGAACTCGACTTCCGCACCGACGTCGGCGGCGTCGAGGGCGCACTCGCCATCTACTACGAGAACCTGCTGGATTACGTCATCGAGAACATCTCTCGAGAGGTCGACGAAGAGGACGTTGAGGAAGGGCTCGACGTTCCCGTCGTCGTTACCGGGGGCACGTCGAGCCCGAACGGATTCAAGGACCTGTTCGCCGACCACCTCCAAGACGCGAACATCCCGTTCTCGATCAGTGGCGTGCGCTCGGCGGCGGAGCCGATGTACAGCGTCGCCAGCGGGGCGCTCGTCGCCGCACGGTCCGAGGAAGGCGACGACGCCGGTGAGCCCGCTGACGAACCAGTCGAAGAGGCGGCGCCCGAATCAGAGGACTGACCGGCCACCGATCACGCGGTGAGCGGGGGTGAACGCCTGTCAGTCGGACGTTTCGAACCGCTCCGCCCCATAGTTTTATTCCACGGCAGCGGTATCAGTACACACGAGTTCTTCATGGCATCAACATATCACGGATCTTCCTCGCCAACGATAGCGCCCACGGAGCCGGGGAAGCGACGGGTCATCGCGGGACTTGTCGACGGGACGGTCGAGACGGTCGATGACCTTCGGCTTCGGGGACGCTCCGAAGAGATAGCCGCTGAACTCCGTGAGAACCACCTCCCTGCACTCGCGGAGGCGGGATACATCGAGTGGGATCGGGAGAATGGAACGATTCGCCCCGGCCCGAACTTCGACGAGGCGGCCGCCCACGTCGCAGATCTCCCCACCCCGGACGGGGAGCCGGCGGACGACTGATCGATTCGGCGATCTCGTCGTCGCGACCGGGTTCGCGGAGTCGACGCCGCTGTCGGCGTCTTCGTTGACATCGGGCTCATTAGTCCCGTCGTTCGCCCGAGAGCTTTATCTCCCACCGCCGGAGATGCACGATATCGAATGGCCGAGCCGATTCTGAAGTGGGCCGGCGGGAAACGACAGCTTCTCGACGAGCTGTATGCCCGTTTTCCGTCCGAGTACGACCGGTACCACGAGCCGTTCGTCGGTGGTGGCGCGCTCTTTTTCGACCTGGAACCCGCTGGCGCGACGATCAACGACGCAAACCCGCGGTTAGTGAACTTCTACGAGCAGGTTCGTGACCGGCCCGAAGCGCTCATCGACCGACTCGCGTCGTTCGACGATCCTGCGGCCGACCCGGACCCCTCGCTCGCGTTCGCCGAAGAAACGGCTCGCGGCCGCGCCGTGGAGTGTTACTACTACCAGCAGCGCGCGCGGTTCAACAGTCGCCCCTACGCGGACGAGTTCGACCCGCTCGAGGAGGCGGCACTCCTCTTGTATCTCAACCGAACCTGTTACAACGGGCTCTACCGCGAGAACGCCGACGGGGGGTTCAACGTCCCGATCGGACGATACGCGAACCCCGACTGGGTGCAGCGCGACCGAGTTCGCCGCGCGAGCGCGATACTCACGGACGCGACGATCCGCAACGACGATTTCGCGTACGTGCTCACTGCGGCCGAGCCAGGGGACCTCGTCTACTTTGATCCACCGTACGAGCCGATGAGCGCGACCGCGAGCTTCAACGAGTACAGCGCCGACGGGTTCGACCGCGAGGACCAGCGCCGGCTCCTCGACGTCGCGAGCGAACTCGGCGACAACGGGGTCTCAGTCGTGCTCAGCAACAGCGGCGTGATGTACGAGCCGTACACCGAAGCGGGCTTTTTCGTCGACCACGAGAGCGCGACGCGAGCGATAAACAGCGACGCCGACGGTCGAGACGAGGTCGACGAGATCGTTGCGACGAACGTCCCGCCGGACGAACGAGAAGCGACCGGCCAGCGCGAGCTCTCGGGATTCTGATCTCGGAGAGCGTCGTCAGCCGCATGGGGCGGGCTTTTTGAACTCCCCCACCGACCACTGAAACATGACCGATCTCGACATCGATCTCGTCCTCGTGCCCGTGGACGGTAGCGAGGAATCTCACGAGGCGGTCGACTACGCGATCACTATCGCTTCCGAGTACGAGGCGGTCGTCCACGCCTTATACGTGTTAGACGAGGACGTCGTCCGCGGCATCGATCGTGGCGTCGTCGACAAGGATGACGTCGCCGACGACACCGAGGCGTTCACCGACTCCGTCGCCGAGCGGGCCGAGACCGCGGGCGTCGGCCACAGTAACTCCATCGCGTACGGCTTCTCCACGAGCGTGAAGACGGTTCATCCCGGCAGCGTCGTCCTCGACACCGCCGAGGAGCTCGAATCGGATTTCATCGTCGTTCCTCGCGAACCCGTCACCGGTGATCCCGGACGGGTGCTCGGGAAAGCGGCGGAGTACGTACTCCTCTACGCGAGCCAGCCCGTGCTGTCGGTGTGATGATCGAGACGCTCCCGCTGCTCCCCGACGGAACCACGCTCCCGCCCGTCCCGTATCTCGTTATCGTCCTGTTCGCAGCCGGCGCCGTCGCCGTCGCCCTCCGTCGTCAGACTCCGACAGTCACCGAGCGTCACGTCCTCGCGCTCGCTCCGTGGATGGTGCTCGGCTCGGCGACGCACGTGTTGTATGTCGTCGACGGGCTGCCGTCTGTTCTCGCTCCGTTCGCCGGCTCTCCGACGGTGTATCTCACGGTCGGCCTCCTCGCGGGAGCGACGTGGCTCGCCGCGGACGCCATCGCCGACGAAACCGATGACAGCCGTGCCGTGACTGATCCGCCAGCGACACGCGTCCCACTCGTGCTCGCAGCGGTCGGCGCGCTGCTTCTCGTTCCCGTCGTTGCCGTCGCGGTCGCCGGCGGCGTCTCGGATACGGGCGTGTTCTGGTCGGCCGTCGCGCTCGTGGTGACCGTCCCGATCGCGGCGGTCGTCTGGGTCGGTCTGACACGTCTGTGGCCGGCGGCCGCGATCACCGGCGGTGTCGGCGCCCTCACCGTCTTCGGACACGCGCTCGACGGCGTCTCGACCGCGATCGGGGTGACCCGACTCGGGTTCGGCGAGCGAACGCCGATATCGCGGGTCATCCTCGAGCTCAGCGGGATTCCACCGGTCCCGCTGCTCGGCGAGGGGTGGGTGTTCCTTTCGCTGAAGCTCGCCGTCGCGAGCGTCATCGTCTGGCTGTTCGCCGAACACGTCCGAGAGGCGCCCGCAGAGGGATACCTCCTGTTAGGGTTCATCGCGGCAGTCGGGCTCGGGCCCGCGGCGCACAACCTGTTACTGTTCTCCGTAACGGGATGAATCGCCGACGCTCCTGAAAGAACGAATCTGGTGGACAGAACGGTGGACGCGACGAGCCGAAAAAACGCAGACCGTATTGGCTGCCGCCGTCAGTCTTCTTCGACGACTTCCGGATCCTCGATGGCCGACTGCAGCGAGTCGAGCCCGTTGACCCACTCGGAGACGAGTCCGTACTCTAACTCCTCGACGAGCTCGATGTTGAGCGCTTCGCCGTCGATGACGCGCGTTCCGGCCTGGACGATGTAGCCGAGTGCGGCGTCGAGGTCCTCCTCGGCCTCGGCGTCGGCGGCCGCGTGCACGAACTCGGTCACGTCGCCCTCGACGACGCCGCCGACGACGTACTCCTCGGCCGCATAGAACACGGGGATGAGTGAGGTCTGGACCCCGTCGATCAGCATAATCTTGTCCTCGTCGTCGAACTCGACCTCTGCGAGCACGATCTCTCGTATCTCGCCGAGCTCCTCGACCGCGCGCTCGTCGTCGATACGCTCCTCGTCGAACGCTCCGAGCACTTTCACGACGGCGATCGCCGCGTCGTCTTGGAGGTTCAACAGCAGCCGAGCGGAGTCTTCGTTCTCAGGGTCGAGATCCTCCTCCTCGAGCCGGTCGAGCCAGTTCTGCCAGCGTTCGTCCGTATAAAACGTTTCAACGGCGTCGTCGTCGGTCATGTGCTTATCGTCGCCCGGACTACTCAAATGCTTTTCCTATCGATCGCCCCGCGAGACCGTTTCACACTCCGGAATGACGAGATTCGGCGGTTCAGCCGTTGGTCTCCCGGTCACATGGACGGCCGCTTCGTCGGCGTCTACTCCACCGTTGCTTCCGTGTCGATCCCGTACACTGCGGCGGGGGTTTCGACGTGCGCACGGCGGACCGCCTCGTCGTGTCCGTTTCCGAGGAGCCAGCGGACGCGACGCGGGACCGTCTTCGGACCGAGCACCATCCCGGGCTTCTCCGGATCGTCGACGAAATCGGTCTCCATGATGAACGGCTCGCCTGACGCCGCGGCCCGTTCCAACCGATCCTTTCTGCTCATCACGCTCGGGGTGAGTCCCTTCAAACGGCCGGCCGCGTAGTGTTTCACCACTCGCGAGGGATCGAGCCCGGCGTCCTCGGCGACCGCGGCGAGGTCGGTCAGGTCCTCGGTGGCCTCCGTGTGGAGCTGCACGGCGCAGTCGAGGTCGGCGCCCAGCTCGAACGCGTGGCGAGTGACGGCGTTCGAGGCGTCCCACACTGCGTCGCTCACGTCGTAGTGAGGCCGGCCCGACTTCAGCGCGAGCGCCTCGTCGTCGTCGACGAACTCGCTAGCGACGTCGAGTCCGCCACACATGAGGTCGCGGGCCACCGCGGGAGCGAAGCCGCGCTCGTCGACGAGTCGAGTTATCAGTCCGGGGTGGACGCCGAGGACGGGCCACGCGCGGCCCGGAAGGACCTCGTTCGCGGTCGCGACAGCGTCGATCGTCTCCTCGAAGACGGGACGGAAGTCTGCGGGCTCGTCGGGCTCGACGCCGAGATGCCACGACGGCTTGTTCACCACGAGCAGGTGCGTGCCACCGAGACGGACGAACTCCTCGACCGCGTCGACGCCCCGACCGTGACGCGGATCGAGGTGTATGTGGTTGTCGAGTACCGGCGTGTCGAGGTCGTCGGTCATAGCCCACCGTCCGTCCGGACGCCGTATATAAACCGCGTCTCCGGTCCCGGAGCGCACACGCCCTCTTGCGCGACGTCGGCGGGTAGCGCTGAGCCGGCCGAAGAACGCGAACCGGGCGGAAAGCCTCAAGCGGCGCCCGGTCGAAGGAGGCGTATGCGCACCCGGCTCGCGATCGCCGGCCTCGTCGCCGTCGGCGTCCTCCTGATGGCGAACCCGCTGTACCTCCCGGTGACGATTGGCGAGCCTGATCCGGCGTACACTCACACCGTACAGCCGATCGACGACGGGTCACCGGTCGTCGATGCCGACGCTACCGCGGTAGATAACGCGACCGTGGCGTACGACGCTCTCGATGCTGCCGCCCGTGATGCCTTCGACCGGGCTAAAGAGTCGCCGGAGAACAGCTTCGGTGTCACGAATCCAGACGACCGTGTCGACTCGCTTCAGTATCCGACGGACCCCGTTCTCGGGGACGGGCTGTTGGTGGTCATCCACGGGGACGAACGCTACGAGTTCTGGACTCGAACGATAGCACGCGAGCCCGGTCCGGTCGTCGTTCAACGCGTCGTCGTCCAGCCGATCGCCTTCCTCGTTGGGTTTCTCGGAACCGTCGCCGCGGCCGGACTCGCGATGCGGAGTCGGACCGGACTCGACGGCGGCGGTGATCGTGACGGCGCCGATAGCGACGCTAGCGGCCCCGACGAGGACCAGTGTTGACATCCTCTCCGCCCTGAAGGGCGAAGATTCCCACGACACCGCGCCGCTGGGTTGGGATGTTTACGGTTTGTAGCGGCCTCGAAAGGCGGCTACTGGCTGTGCCAACCAGCCGTTACTCCTATCCC
>LKMY01000103.1 GCA_001564205.1 Nanohaloarchaea archaeon PL-Br10_U2g5 | reverse complement strand
TCGAGGGCGGCCGTCTCGTCGGTGCGGAGCAGCCGGCCGGCAGTCTCGCCTCCCGGTGCGAGCGTCGGATACCGCCCTTCGACCAGTTGGAGTCCGGTCAGCGTCGCCGACCCGACGAACACGAACGAGTCGATCACTCCGGCGACCCGGTCCGGTTCGGTGAGCGTTCCGTACACGAACACGTCCATACGCCGTGTGGGTCGGTCACGCGTTTTAACGTTCGGGGGAAACGGCCACTCACAGCTCGCTCTCGCGGATGCGTTCCGGCGGAGCCGGCCGGCTTCGATAGCTAAAACCCCCGGCCGGCCGTCCGGAGTGACGCATGGACTTCCCGCGGCTGCGGCGCGTCTGGAAGCGCGTGTTTGCACTCGCGTGGCCCGTCATGGCCGAGCAGACGTTCCGCACCGCGATGCGGACGACGGACATCCTCGTCACCGCACTGTTTTCGCCGGCGGCGGTCGTCGCGATCGGACTCGCCGATCTGTACGCCCGGTTTCCGCTCCGCATCGGGCTCGGACTCGGCGGCGGCGCGATCGCGCTCTCCTCGCAGGACACGGGCGCGGGTGCGACCGACACCCGCGATGAGGCGGTGACGCAGGCGCTTCTCATCGGGCTGCTCACCGGCGTCCCGTTCGTGCTGTTCGGCCTCTTTCTCGGCGAGTACGCGATCGACGTGTTCGGACGTCTCGTCGGCCAGGAAACCCCGCCGGCGGTCGTCGCACTCGGCTCGACGTACCTCGCGATCATCTTCGCGACCGCTCCCGCGCGTCACGTTGCACTCGTCGGCGCGAGAGCGCTACAGGGGACGGGAGACACCCGCACGCCGATGTACGTCAACGTCGCCGCGAACTCCCTCAACATCGCGGGATCGGTGGTGCTCGGGCTCGGGCTGTTCGGCTTCCCGCGGCTGGAGATCGTCGGCGTCGGCCTCGCGACCGCCGCCGCCAACGTGCTCACCGCGGGGTTGCTCTGCTTCGCCATCTGGGGTTCCTGGACGGCAGCGGAGTTCGCTCGCCCGCGAGATCTAACGATCGCCAAGCAGCTCCTCCGTGTAAGCGCTCCGCGAGTGGTCGAGGGCTTCGGCTCGGAGCTCGCGGAGTTCCCGTTCAACGCGCTTTTACTCGGCTTCGGTGAGGCGGTCAACGCCGGCTTCCAGATCGGGCGACGGGTGTACCAGCAGGTGACCGGGCCGCTCTCTCGCGGCTACAACGTCGCCGCCTCGATCCTCGTCGGGCAGTCGCTCGGCGCCGGCGACCCGGACGAGGCGCGGTTCAACGGGTGGGCCGTCGCGGGACTTGGCGTGCTCACTGTCGGCGCGATCGGAGTCGGCCTCGTCGTTCTCGCTCCCCGGCTCGTGCCGCTGTTCACCGACGATGCGGCGACGACGGCGTACGCGATCGACTTCGCTCGCGTGTACGGGGTTGCCGGCGCCGCACTCGTCTGTTTCTCGGCGCTCTCCGGCTCGCTGCAGGGGGCCAGCGAGACGCGGATCCCGCTCGTGGCCCGCGTATCCGGGATGTTCGGTTTCTTCCTCGGCGTCTCGTGGCTGCTCGGACGGACAGCGGGGTTCGGTCCAGCAGGTGCGTACGTCGGCGTCTTCCTCGCGTACGGTTGGATGGCGCTCGTCGTCGCCCTTGGATTCCGATACTCCGGCTGGGCCGACCGCGCCGCGCGGATGATGGCCGCTCGCGGTAGCGGTGAGGCGGCGGACGACCCGTCACGGGAGTGATCTGTGTACTCGGGCTTCTTAAGTATCAGACGGGCGAAACGGCTCACATGGATCTGTCATCTGCCGTCGCCGCGACGGTGGCGACCCTCCGACGGCGCCCCGCCGATCTGATCCCGTTTTACTTTCTCAGTACGGCGATCCCTGTCATCGCCCGAATGGGGCTCTTCGTCGCGCTCGCCGGTGTCTACCTCTACTTTGAAATCACCGGCCGTCTCGAAGCGGTTCGAGAAGCGCTCACAGAACTGGAGCTGATACCCCCCGAGACGCAGGATCCGGCTGCACTGGAAGCGTGGGCGGAGAGCATCGGCCCGGCGCTCGAACCGCTCGCTTCGCCGATCGCGTTACTGTTGGTTACTGCGGGTCTCGCGATCACCGTCCTCCTCGCGATTTTGTCGTACGCCGCCGTCTCCGCGGGGCAGATGTCGGCAGTCGTCGCCCGCCTCCGGAACGAGCGAGGGCTCACTGCCGGCATCGTCGGCGTCCGCGACCGGTGGCTCACGTTTCTCGGACTCTACGCCGCCGAGTTCCTCGTGTGGATCGCCGTGTTCGTGCTTGCCGCTCTCACGATCGCGGTCGCGTTCCTCACTGACCCCCTCCTCGGCGCGGTCGTTGCACTCGCCGTACTGCTGGTCAGTCTTATGATTCTCGTCTTCGTTCGTATTATCTTCGCGTTCGCTCCGGCCGCCGTCGTCGTCGACGACGCCGGCGTGATCGGCTCGGTCAAGGGTGCCGGCGGATTCATCCGCTCGAACCCTGCCGACGCCGCTGCGTACCTTGTCGTTGCCGTCGGCGTTCTCGTTGGAATCTCTTCGGCCGCCTCCGCGCTCGCGTTCCTCGGCGGCGGTGCGGTCGTCGCGCTCGCCAGCGCCGTCGTCGTCGCTCCCGCCCTGGATCTCCTCAAGACAGTCCTCTATGGAGATTACCGCGGGACCGTCGATCCGGTCGACCAGCCTGAAGCCCGGCTCCGAGACCAGTTTACCGGAGGCGTTCGCCGCGGCTGGCGCGAGATGGTCGCGTTCGTCCGTCGGACGCCGGGATTACACGCGCTGTCGATACTCGTCGGCGTCGGATTCGGCGTGCTCGGATGGCTCGCCGTGGAGCCGTTCATCGGTGCCGTCACCACGTCGATCGAGGCGCGGCTGGTCGACCACATCGCGCCCGTGGCGGCGCTCAACTTCTTCGGGAACAACTGGGCGGTCGCGATCGCGACGTCGCTCAGCGGCGTCGCGCTGGTGATTCCCGCCCTCTCGTCGATCGCGTTCAACGGCCTCGCGCTCGGTGCCACCGCTGCGCTAGAGGAGAACCTCCTCGCGTTAGTCGCGTTCGTCGTCCCGCACGGGGTCTTCGAGATCCCCGCGCTGTTCATCTCCGGAGCGCTCGGTATCCACCTCGGGCTCGTCTCGTGGCGGACGTTTCGCGGGAGGCACAGCCGTGAAGAGTTCGCCGACGTGCTCGAGAACGCCTTCTGGGTGCTGATCGGCATCGGGATCCTTCTCGCGATCGCCGCGGTTATCGAAGGGTTCGTCAGTCCGTACTACTGGCGGCCGTTCCTGTAACCGGAGCCACGGCGCACTTCGATACCCCTCTCGCCCGTACGTTCAAGTTCCTCCGCCCCGAATCCTGACCCGTATGACACGACGCGATCCCTTCAGCGAGATCGAGGACCTGCTCGAACGAATGGGCCGCGAGTTCGAGGAGCTCGGCGGCACGCTTGACGCTCCGGGGACGCCGCCGGGCCTCCCGGGAACTCACGACCTTGCGGTCGACGTAATCGAAGACGATGAGGCCGTCACTGTCGTCGCCGACCTCCCCGGCTTCGACGACGACGACATCGACGTGGAACTTCGAGACGACGCGCTGTCGATCGCGGCGACCCGCGAGGAGGAGACGACGGTTTCGGTCGGAGACGGCGAAACAGCGGACGAGAACCCGGACGAAGACACCGAGGAGAGCGACGTTGTACCGGACGAGGGTGCCGTCCGATACCACCGTCGCGAGCGACGCACGCACTCGGTCTCGCGGCGCGTCCCGATCCCTGCAGCCGTCGAACGCGACGGTGCGAGCGCTTCGTACGACGGCGGCGTGCTCACGGTCACCCTCCCGAAGCGGTCAGAACCGGGCGCGGACGGGCACAGCATCGACGTGAGCTGATCGGGGCCGTTCCGTCCACAGTCGCTCCCCGGGTGTAGTGAGATAGCAGCGCTCTCTCTGTGTTTAATACCTCAGCGCGCCTCTCTACTACCGAGTACTATGAACAGAACGAACCCATTCGACGAGATAGAGCAGTTCTTCGGCCGCACCCCGTTCGGCGGGGACCGCGCGTGGGGTCGTGACCTTCGCACCACCGATGTCGACGTCGCCGAATACGACGACGAGTTCGTCGTGATGGCGGATCTCCCCGGATACAACCGCGAGGACATCGACGTCCGCGCCGAGGACGGTCGTCTCACAATCAGCGCCGAACACGAACACGAACACGAGGGCACCGAGCAGGCCAACACCGGCCGCCGGTACCTCCGACGGGAGCGGCGCCACGAATCCGTTACGCGATCCGTCGACCTCCCCGGCTCCGTTCTCGAATCGGATGCGACCGCGACGTTCCAGAACGGCGTCTTAACCGTCACACTCCCAAAACAGACGGACGACGAGATGGACGACAGCCATCGTATCGATATCGAGTAGCGTCGAGCGACGCTGCTGTTTGACGCCTCCCCCTGTTATTTTGTCCCGATACTCACCGCATCTTTGACCGCCGATACCTTCTCCCCACGTCAATCGTTACCGTTCTATATGGACGAAGATTACGCGGCCTCGCGCCGCGAACTGGTTGAGGGGCTCCGGCGTCGGCTTGACGTTGACGAGCGAACGCTGTCTGCGATCAGCGCGGTTCCGCGCCACGCGTTCGTCCCTGAGCGATATCGCTCGCAGGCGTACGCCGACCGACCGCTCCCGATCGGTCACGGCCAGACGATCAGCGCTCCACACATGGTCGCGGTCATGACCGACCTCCTCGGGGTCGACACCGGCGACCGGGTGTTCGAGGTCGGGACCGGCTGCGGCTACCACGCTGCGGTGATCGCCGAGATCATCGGGCCAGGAAACCTGTACACGGTCGAGTACGTCCCCGAGCTGGCAGACGCGGCCCGCGACAGACTCCGGAGGCTTGGTTACGCCATCACCGTCCGTGCGGGCGACGGCCGAACTGCGTACCGCGACGAGAGGCCGTTTGACGCCGCCTATCTGACGTGTGCGTCGTCCGACGGCGTTCCGGATCCGATCGTCGAGCGGGTGCGGACGGGCGGTCGCGTCGTTGCTCCGGTCGGTGGCCGCGGCGCCCAACGGCTCGTCCGCCTGACGGTCCGCGCGGACGGCGTCGATCGCGAGGATCACGGCGGCGTCCGGTTCGTCTCGATGCAGTGACTCGTCCGACATCGTGACTCTCCAGCGCGTCGAACGAGCGGTTTTAGACGACTGGGCACCGAACACGGTCATGGACGAGGCATCGCTTCGAGCCGACATGATCGAGGGGCTCGAACACCAGATCGGCGAGCCGTTGGGCGCGTCCGTGCTGACGGCGCTCAAACGCGTCCCGCGAGATGCGTTCGTCGACGACTCCCCGTACACGAACGGCGCGAGCGAGGTGGCTGGGATGCGTGTTCTCGCGCCCGCGACGGTCGTGCGGTTGATCGCGACGTTGGACGCCGCCGAGGGCGACGAGGTCCTCGTGGTCGGCGCCGGCGTCGGCTACTCCGTCGCGATGCTCGCAGAGATCGTCGGGGCAAAACACGTTCACGCAATTGACATCGATCGCGAGGCGGTGTCGATCGCGCGAACGAACCTCTCGACCGCCGGCTACGACGCTGTTCTCGTTGACCGCCGCGACGGGGCCAACGGGCTCCCCGAGTACGCTCCGTACGACCGTATCCTCATTGAGGCAGCGGTCGTCGAGCCGCCGCGCGCGCTCCGCGAGCAGCTCACTGATGATGGCCGAATCGTCTATCCTCGCGGAACGACGGTTCAAACTATCGCCGCGATCGAGCCGGACGGACACGAGAGGTCCGATCCGGCCGACGACGCCCCTCCGGAGTTCCGAACGGTCGAAACCGCCGGTCCCGCTCGGCTCCGGCCAATGCTCGTTGACGGCGAACAGGTCGGCATCGAGCGAAACCGAACGCGTCGGGAAGACGCCGAGCGCGCCGAACAAGGGCACTTTGGCAAGCACGGCTGGGAACAGGAGTGGATCGACTGGGACGACCGACTCTGATCGGTGTGACGGCCGGACCACTCCGTGACAGCCGGCCACCTCACTCCGCGACGACCAGCACGTTTGTGTTCTCACGATCGTCAACGTAGTCGCCTCCGGCCGGCGGCTTCACGTCTAACGTGAGCGTCCCGTCCGGCTGGTTCGGCCCCAGCTCAGGTGAGACGTCGACAGTTGCAACTCCCTCCGCGTTCGTCCGTGCGGTCGAAACACCGTCGATTCGTGCCGAGCCGCTCCGCATGATCACGGTCGCGTCAGCGATCCGGGTGCCGTCCGGATCGACGACGACAACGTCGATCGACTGTTGGCCGGGCGTCGTCACCTCCGGCTGCGGTTGTGCGTCAAGCTCCGTCGAGGCGAGCCCGTCGATATT
>LKMY01000010.1 GCA_001564205.1 Nanohaloarchaea archaeon PL-Br10_U2g5 | reverse complement strand
CACTGGATTCATCCGTGCAGGTGATCGAGCACCGCGTCGACGTCGTTGGGGACGGGCTCGGGGTCGCCACCGGCCTCGTAGGCCGCCTCGGGATCCTTGAGGAGATGACCGGTCGTCAGACAGACCACCCGCTCGTCGTCGTCGATGACGCCGGATCGGCGAAGCTTCTTCAACCCGGCGAGGCTCGCCGCGGAGGCGGGCTCGACACCGACACCCTCGCTGGCGAGGTGGCGCTGTGCGGCAGTGATCTCCGGGTCGCTGACGGCGACGGCGGTACCGCCCGTGTTACGGATGCCGGGGAGCGCCTTCGGCGCGTTGACCGGATTACCGATGCGGATCGCGGTCGCGCGCGTCTCGACGTTCTCCCAGCGTCGGATTTCGTCGTTCCCCTCTTCGATCGCTTCGACCATCGGAGCGGCGCCCTCCGCCTGCACGCCGGTGAGCTTCGGTACGTCCTCGACGTCGAGCGCGCCCGACTGAATGAGTTCGCGGAACCCTTTATATAGTGCAGAGGTGTTGCCCGCGTTGCCGACGGGGAGAACGATCCGGTCCGGAAAGACCCCGTAATCCGCGTAAAATTCCTCTAAGATCTCGAAGCCGATCGTCTTCTGACCCTCCAGGCGGAACGGATTCAGGGAGTTGAGCAGGTACGCCTCGCCGCGGGCCGCCAACTCTTGGACGATATCGAGACAGGCGTCGAAGTTGCCGTCGACCTCTAAGATACGGGCGCCGTGGAGGCTCGCCTGTGCGACCTTTCCCGCTGCGACCTTCCCCTGCGGGAGGAGGACAAGAGTTTGCATCCCGCCGCGGCCGCCGTACGCCGCGAGCGCGGCGCTCGTGTTTCCGGTGGAGGCACAGGCGAGCGCGCCGACACCGAGCTCTTTCGCAACGCGGACGCCGACGGTCATCCCGCGATCCTTGAACGAGCCAGTGGGGTTCATCCCTTCGTGTTTGATCCGAAGTGCGTCGATACCGACGGCCTCCTCGATCCGCGGGACGCGGTGAAGCGGGGTACCGCCCTCGGGAAGAGTTACGCCCAGATCAAAGGGGAGCCCCTCGCGATAGCGCCAGACGCCGCGGTCCGGGCCGTCGGTCGACGCGCCTGATCCGAACTCGTCGAACGTCGGTGGGTCGTCGTACCGCACTTCGAGGAGGCCGTCACACTCGTCGCAGGTGTACCGAACCGCCTCGAACGGGGCGAACGTCTCGTCGCACTCGATGCAGGCGAGCCACGTCCCGTCGTCGGCGCAGTCCGGCGCCGACGGGGTCGGGGCGTCGATGGCGAGATCCATTACGTGTGAGTCTGTCCCGCCGCGGCTTAAGACGGGCGGTCGGGACGGACGTTGCCGTTCGTACCGGTATAAAAAGACGGGAGGCGCGTCGGTGACCCTCAGTCGACGATGATTTCGGAGCTACCGTCCGGCTCGTCGGGACCCGAGCCGAGGCGATCCTGATAGCGTTGGATCCAGTCGGCGAAGCAGTCGGGACAGAGCCGTTGCGTGTCGATGTTAGCGCGGTCGACGCTCAGCCGGACGGTACGCGCGAGCGCGTCCGTCGTGGGGTCGCCGCAGGCGTCGCAGGGGTCGGTCGGCGGCGCGTTGCTCATACCGATCGGTCGTCGGGGGTGTTCTTAAAAGTACGTCGGGCGAGGCTGAACGAGAGCGGGAGCCGACTGCGACAGCCGCCTCAGACCGTCCGAAACGCGCGGTCGCCAGCGTCGCCGAGTCCGGGGAGAATAAACCCGTCGTCGTCGAGGCGGTCGTCGATGGCGACCGTGAGCAGGTCGGCTTCCGGGACCGCCTCGCTCACGCGGACGAGGCCGTCGGGGGCGGAGACTGCCGAGAGGACGAACAGGTCCTCGTAGTCGTCGGCCTCAGCGAGGACGTGATCGAGGACCGCACACATCGTCGAGCCGGTCGCGAGCATCGGGTCGGCGACGATAACGGTGTCGTCGGGGCCGATCTCAGGCAGTTTCACGTAATCGATGGTGATGGGGAACTCACCGTCGTCTGTCATTCCCGCCGCTTCGTCGCGACCGGCAGAGATGACGCCCTGTTTCGCACGCGGGAAGGCTTTTAATAACCCCTCGACGAACGGGGTCGCGGCACGGAGGACGTTGATGATGACCACGTCGTCGAGTCCTTTCACGCGCTCGCCGGTCGTCTCCGCTAACGGCGTCTGGACCGGGACGTACTCCGTCTCCATCCCGCCGTCGATGATCTCGTAGCCGCAGATTCGGCCGAGTTTGACGAGCCCTTTACGGAACGCGACCTGCTCAGTCTCGACGTCGCGGAGCCGCGACAGGGTGTCTTTCGCTAGCGCGTGTGTGATGAGGTACGCGTCGTCGCGATCTTCGATCGTCATTACCGTGAAAGCGGTCGCGTTCGTCTTAAAAGATGGCGAAGCTGGCGGGTCAGTGGCGCTCGACGGTTCTGTGGTGCGTTCGACGGTCAGTGGCGCGCTCGATGGTCGGTGCTCCGACGCTCGGCTCACCGCAGGACGGCGACGTACGTCAGTGCGAAGATGATCAGAGCGAGCGTCACGACGTTCGTCGTCGTGAACACGACGATATCGAGCAGATCGAGCCCCCAGACCGCGGTCCACGCGAACCACGCCGACAGGACCGCATTCAACAGCAACAGCAGTCGCGGATCCCCCTTCGACTCCTCCACGCCGTCGCGGATCCCTTTCGGCTCCTCGCTCATACGCAAACGGCCGAGTGAGCGACACTTAGCTCTTGTCCGTGCGCCCCGTGTGATCGGTATGTCGATCGAGTTGCGTGTTCACAACAAACGTGGAGAGCGAGTCGATCCCGTGCCGTTCCTCGTGAGCGTCGGGCTCGGATTCATGCTTGCGCTCTCGTTCGGCCCGGTGTACGGCCTCTCGTACGGGCTGTCGCTGACGACATCACTCGCGCTGTCAGCGCTCGCGTTCGCCGGAGTTGTCGCCGTCGCGTACGCACAGCTCGTTCGGTCCGCGCCGCCCGTCGACGCGGGACCGCTCCCGCCTGGACCGCGATTCGAGCGGCTGCTGTACGCGGCGCTGGGGCTCGGCGTCGTGCTCGTCGGGCTGACGGTACCGCTTTTATAAATAGAGACAGCAGAATGGCTGTGCGTCATTATCGCACACCACCGCGAGAATAACCAAGGAGGCCGATACGGTGGATAGTATGGGTATTATCGACACGGTTACTGAGGCCTTCGCGGCGTCAACGAAGCGCACGCCGGGGAACGCCGGCGACGACGGCTCGGAAGGGTCGTACTGGTGTGACGACTGCGGGGTGCGGGTGCGGGACGTCGCCGTCGACGACGAGGGGCTCGACCTCGACGGTGAGGGCACCCCACGCTGTCCCGACTGCGGCGGTTCCATGCGATTTGAGCGCGCCAGTGGGACGGGGTGTGCCTGCTGAGAGGCCGTCCATCGGAGCGTCTAGACGAGACGCCCGTCAGGGCTCTCTGAGCGCCACCGCTTCGCCCTGTTCGGTCGGGAACGCCATATCGGTCCCGGCCGCAGCGCCGTCGGCGCTGAACGTCTCCCATTCCTCGTCGGTGACCAGCGCGTCGTCGAGCCGGGCGACGATCGCGTCTTCGTCGATCCCGGTCCCGATGACGACGAACTCCGTCAGTCGGTCGCCGTGCTCGTCGTCCCAGTCCAGCTCCGGACGGTTCGAGCGGAGCATGTCGCGTTCGACGGGCGGAAGGGTCGCGATCCACGGGCCGAGCGCACTGACCCGGACAGATCGACCCGCCTGCCCGACCTGCTGGCGCTGGTCGACGCCAGCGACCCAGACCGTCCCCTTCGAGCGGACGACGTCGTCGGAGAGGTCGCGGAGGACCGCGGCGAGCCGGCCCGGGTGGAACGGTCGGCGGCGGCGGTACGTGAAGGAGGTGACCCCGTACACCTCGTCCGGATGGCGGTGAGCGTGGGTGTCGTGCGGGTCGTGGTCCGCTTCGTCGTGAGCGTGATCCCCGTGATCGTCCGCGAGCGCGCGTTTCCATCCCGGTAACTCACCGATTTCGCGCTCGACAAACACGCCGATGTCGAGGAGCCGGTCGGGATCGACCGCGGCGAACTCCGTCACGATCGTCTCGGCGTCTGGCTGGAGCGCTTCGACGAGTTCGACCGCCTCGTCGATCTCCGCTTCCGTACAGAGGTCGGCTTTGTTACAGACGACCACGTTCGACACCTCCACCTGCTCGACGAGGAGGTCTGAGAGGGGGCGGTCCTCGTCGCCCGCGCTCCCGCGTCGCTCGGGAGCGTCCGCGCCGGCGAAGGCATCGAGGAACTGTCGCGTGTCGATCACGGTGACTAACGCGTCGACGCGGTAGCGGGCCGCAGCCCGCGACTCGGTCGTGAACAGCCGAGCGACGGGGGCCGGCTCGGAGATCCCCGACGACTCGACGACGAGTGCGTCGAAGGAGCGTTCGTTCGCGAGCCGCACCACCGCGGTTTCGAGGTCGTCTTGCAGCTCACAGCAGATACAGCCGTTCGACAGCTCCGTGACGCCGTCGACGTCGATCTCGGACTCCTCGGCGATCAGCTCGGCGTCGACGTTCACGTCGCCCATATCGTTGACGAGCACCGCGATGTCGCGGTCGCCGGCGTTGGTGAGGAGATGATTCAGGAGCGTCGTCTTTCCCGCGCCGAGGCTCCCCGAGAGCACGGTTACCGGGATCCGGTCGTCCATGCGAAGTAGTCGGCCGCGGTCCCCCTTCAACGCCCCGGCGGTGACATTCGGTCGTGGAAATCGCAGATCCGGCTTGACTCGACCGCTCACCGCGGCGAGCCGATACGTTGATACGTCGTCGCTACGGACCGCGGAACATGTTCGAGTACGTGTCGATCGTGGGGATCATCGGATCGGTGATGACGATGCTGATGGTCATCGCGATGCTGTACCTCGTCTGGCTGGCGATGGGTGACGAGACTCACAGTCCGAGCCCGGATAAAAACGAGCAGCCGGAGCTCGCCGACGGCGAAGAGGAGTCCGAACCACAAGGGGAGCTCACCGCTAGCAACTCGGCTTGACGTCCTCCCCGCGCTGAAGCGCGAGGCTTTCTCCTCGATTCTCCGTAACCGACGGCGTACCGCCGACGGCAACTCCTCGCGCCGAAAGCGCGACAGAAGAGGCGCTGACAGACGAGTCGCCGTCACGACCACGACAGCTTTTAACGCGCCGCGGGTGTCGTGAACGACAATGACAGTCGCAGACCGTATCGAGGCCTTTCGAGCCGTTCTCGACGAGTGGCTCCGCGGGCTGTATCACGGGATGATCACCCACCCGGCGTACGAGAAGATCGAAAAAGAGGCAGAGGACGCCGAAGACGAGTTCATGCTGGCGTGTTTCCCGGACGCGTTCGGAATCCCCTCGCCGGTGTCGTACTACACCGCCGAGCTGCTCCCCTACCTCGAAAACGAGTTCGAAGCGTGGGAGCGACGGCTGTGGGACCGCGAGAGCCTCATCGAGCGAAAGGGCCAGCAGTACCACTTCTGATGGGGAGCGCAACGCGGAGGTCGCGGTGATGGAGCCGTTCGTCTTCTTCGGCGGCAAGGGCGGCGTCGGCAAGACCACCGTCTCGTGTGCGTACGCGTACCGGTGTGCGAACGCCGGAGTGCGAACGCTCGTCGTCTCGACCGACCCCGCACACTCGGTGTCAGACGTGTTCGACCAGCAGTTCGGCGACGATCCGGCGCCGGTCGAGGGCGTCGACGGGCTCGACGCGATGGAGATCGACCCCGAAGACGAGATGCAGCGACACCTCCAAGAGATCCGCGAGGGGCTCTCCGAGCAGGTATCGGTCGCGATGGTCTCGGAGATCAACCGCCAGCTGGAGATGTCACACGGAACGCCCGGCGCGTACGAGGCAGCGCTGTTCGACGCGTTCGTCGGCGTGATGCGCGACGAGAGCGGTCCGTACGATCGGGTCGTCTTCGACACCGCGCCGACCGGCTCCACGCTACGGCTCCTCGGGCTCCCCGAGTTTCTCGGCGACTGGATCGACCGGCTGCTGTACAAGCGGAGACAGTCGATCGATCTCTTCGAGAAGGCGGCGATCGGCAACATGGAACCCCGCCGGTTGATGGACGGTGACCCGGTCTTAGAGCGGCTGCAGCGCCGCAAAAACTTCTTCGAGTTCGCCGGCGACGCGATGCGAAACGACGCCGCGTTCTTTCTCGTGTTGAACCCGGACCAGCTGTCGGTCAACGAGACTGAGAGAGCAATCGAGGGGTTCACCGAGCGCGATCTCCGGGTCCGGGGACTGGTCGCGAACAAGCTTACACCGCCCCCGGACGACGACGAGAACGGACGGGGTGCGCGCTACCTCAGAGCGAAAGTCGCGACCGAGCGCGACCGGATCGAACAGGTTCAAACGAAGTTCGAGCCGCCGTTGCTCGCCAAAATCGAGTCGCGGACCAGCGAAGTCCGCGGCGACGTGCTCTCAGAAGTGGCCGCCGAACTGCGTATCGAGACGGAGACGAGCGTCGAGTCGCCGAGCGGGACGTAGCAGAAGTCGGGTGCGCGCAAATAGATTCAGCTTCACGCGTGCTATATTTTACACAGACGGACGGGAGAGAAATGCTATTTCGGGGGAGAGACCGTGCACTGGCGGGGAGTCTTCGTCGAAGTATCACGATTGAAGACAATATTTAAGTATACGATCGTGAATCGATATCACGAGGCAGGGAACTTATGACAAGCGTAATTTGGATCGTAGTTGCCGTGCTCGGCACATTCACCGTAGGATACATGGGGTACTCGCGGTACCTCTCCCGGTTCGTCGACCTCGACGACGATCGGGAGACGCCGGCACACAAGTACGAAGACGGACAGGAGTACGTACCGGCGAAAAAGCCGGTGCTACTGGGGCATCACTTCTCGAGCATCGCGGGCGGCGCACCGATCGTCGGCCCGATCACGGCGGGGGCCATCTGGGGATGGGTCCCCGCGCTGTTGTGGGTCGCCATCGGCAACCCCCTGATGGGGGCGGTTCACGACTTCATCTCGCTGTCGAGTTCGATCCGCCACGAAGGACGCTCGATCGGCTATATCGTCGGCCAGTACGTCGGCGAAAAGGGGAAGAACCTGCTGTTATGGTTCGCGTTCCTCACGATCATCCTCGTCGTCGCGGTGTTCGCACTCGTCGTTGGGATCGTGTTCAACGCGTATCCGCAGGTGACGACGACGAGTTTCATATACATCACGTTGGCGCTCGCGTTTGGGGTGTACCTCTACCAACTCAACGGGCCGTTCATTCCGGGGACGATCCTGTTCGTCGGTGGTGTCTTCGCTAGCGTTTGGGTCGGCATCGAGTTCCCCTTCGCGCTGTTCCCGGGCGACTACCCGGCCGGAACGTTCGTCCTCGCCGAGACGCTCGGTCTCGGCGCCGGCGAATGGGTGCCGGGCGAACTCGCGCCGAACGTCATGGCGTGGGTTCCGATCATCATGATCTACGGCGCGGTCGCGAGCGCGCTCCCGGTGTGGGTGCTGCTTCAACCGCGTGACTACCTCTCGTCGTTCCTGCTGTACTCCGGTGTCGGTGGCGGTATCCTCGCGATCATCGTGGGAACGATCTTCGCGACATCGTCCCAGCCGCTCGTGATCGACTCCTCGCTCGGAGCCTTCCAAGGCTTCTGGGGGCTCGAGGCGGCGGGGTTGTGGCCGCTGTTCCCGCTGTTGTTCGTCACCATCGCCTGTGGGACGATCAGCGGCTTCCACTCGCTCGTCTCCTCGGGGACGACCTCCAAACAGCTGAACAAAGAGAGCGATGCCCGTCTGATCGGCTACGGCGGAATGCTCGGTGAAGGGCTGCTCGCGGCGCTCGCGCTGGCGACGTTGGGTGTCGCCGGGCTGGGTGCGACCGTCGTCGAGGCGGGCGGCGGCATCGGCGGTGCGCTTCCGAACTTCGCCGCCGGCGGCGGAATCATCCTCACTAGTCTGGGGATTCCGGAGGCGATCGGCGCCGTGTTCATGGCACTAGTGCTCGTGAGCTTCCTGCTTACGTCGACTGACACGGCCGTGCGCCTCGGTCGGTACATGATGGAAGAGATCGTTGGCATGGACGACGGGATGACCGTCAGCGGTCTCTCCGGTGACCTCGGATCGGTCGCTCGGGGACGCTACACGAACCCCATCTTACAGGTCGGGATCGCGTACGTGCTCGTCATTTCCGGCGAGTGGGCGACCTTATGGGGGTTATTCGGCGGCGCGAATCAGCTGCTCGCGGCGCTCGCGCTCCTGACCGCAACCGTGTGGCTCGCCAATTGGGACGAGTCCAAACAGCTCATCTCTACCGGCGTGCCGATGGCGATTATGATGACGATCACCGTGTTCGGGCTCACGTGGCTGGCGCTCTACGAGAACCTCTACGTGAACCTGATCAGCGGCGAGGCGGCGACGCTCGGTGCGCAGCTGTCGGCGGCCGCACAGATGGTCCTCGCCATCGTGCTGATCGTGCTCGCACTCTCGCTCGTGAAGATCGGAATCGGCAATCTCCGGTCCGTACGAGGTGGTGACGCGCCGGTGGCAGAGCCGAGCGACGACTGACCCACGAACTCCCGCTTGCGACCTGCCCTCCGGGGTTATTTATCAAAAACTTCGAGAGCGACGATGCCTGTCGTCGAGCAGCTCGGTCGGGACCCAGAGACACCGGGCTTGCGAGCGCTACCGCCAGAACCGTTTCGCGAACCGCGAAAAGAACCCCTCGTCCGGCGTCTCCACCGGCTCCCACAGCCGAAACGCCCCGGCGATATCCGCGGCCTCGCTCGCGACGAGCCGCTCTTCGTCGGGCGCGACGACGACGAGGTTCACCTCGTAGTGGCCGTAGTAGCCGAACTTCAGGAGGGTGCGATCACGGAACCCCTCGACGAAGTCGGCGACGTCCTCGGAGATTCGGTCGGCGACGAACACGACCGTTACGTCGGTGCCGAAATGCTGTTCGTTAGCCGTGACGCGCTCGTCGGCGACGTCGTGAGCGAACGCGACGAGCCGCTCTAACTCGCGGACGGTCGGGTTCGAGACGCGCCGCGCGAACAGGTGCTCCATCATGTCGTGGTCCGCGTAGCTCAGTGCGGGGTGGAGGAACTGCTTCTGGTTGCGCATCCGCATCTCCGCGTACAGTTCGAACCGCTCGCCGTCGACGACGACGTCGGCGTCGAGGTCGTAGCTGTACATGAGCCGGTCGGAGACCCGGTCGAGGTACTCGTCGTCGTAGTCGGGGACGTTCTCGCGGATCTCCGCCGGGAGCTCCTCGGCGTCGTGACGCTTTTCGGAGCCCCGGTCCGCGTCGCGACGCTCGCCCGATCCCGGCTCCGCGTTCTCGCTCATAGGCGTTCCTCGTCGGTCATCGACGCACCTCGTTACTCATCGGCGTCCGTCTCCGGCTCGTAGACGACGGCGTCGCCGTCCGCGGGTGGCGCGCCGATCGCGAGAACGGTCACCGGACCATCGGCGTCGTTCGGATTGTACGCCCGCTGCGGACTCCCCGAATCGACGACGAACAGCTCGTCTTCGGCGATCTCGTACGTTCTATCCGGCGTCTCGACCGAGAGCGTTCCCTCGAACACGTAGAACGCCTCCTGTTGCGTCTCGTGATAGTGGTACGCGAGCGGGATCTGTTCGCCCGGCGCCGCTCGAAACCGGTTGATCGCCATGTCGGTCAGCTCACCGGGTCCCGACAGTTTCCGACACTCGCAGGGTCGATCGGGTTCGGGCGCGACCGAATCCGTCTCGACGACGCGGTATCCCATGTGAACTCATTTCACGGACCGGTTGAAAAGGGCGTCGGGATTTAACACCGTGGAACGCCATGTAGCTGCAAGAGCACTCATGACCGACGACGAGATCCGAACGGAAGCGTGCGGGCGGTGTTCGATGTCGACCGTGGTCGGCGCAGTGAGCGGCGACCAATCGGCCGAAGAGCGCGCCGAGCGGGACCCATTCAGGGGCGAGCGGATCGAAGTCGACGAGTCCGCGATCCGGCGGGTGTCGCCCGCGGGCTTTCTGCGCGATCTCAAGGATCGAATCGACGCCGTGGGGCGCCGGATCGCGTACGGAAAGTAGTCGGAGAAACTTATACGCGTTCGTCCCCAACAGTGAGCAACCGATGGAAGAGAGCATCTCCGGTTTCAAGGTGCGCGGAGACTGGGGCGATATCGTCGAACACGGCGAGCGGATCACCCTCTCGCTCCGCGAAACCGGGGCGGACGGCGACGCATTCCACGACTTCGACGACTGGCGGCCGAAGTCCCACGAGCGGATCGACGAGGACGTGTCGGAGAAAACGGCCGAGCAAGCCTCCGTCAGCGAGGGAAACGGTGAGCAGGCCGGGAAGACGCCCGGTGACGACCTCCAGACCGCCGGAGAAAAGCTAACCAAGTCCTACGAACAGGTCGAAGAAAACGACACCGAAAGCGCAGTGGAAAGCTGGGGAGAATCGATCAGCCACGTCGCTCGCGCGGCCGACTCGGTGAGCCGAAAGGCGCTCCGAAAAGTCGAGGACACGGTGTACCAGAAGGTGATGACACAGATGGCGCCGTACTACTTCGATAACGAACTCGTCAGCGCGAACGTCCAAGAAGTCGGCCGCGGCGAGAGCGGGGAGACGTTCGTGTTCGAGGTGAACATCAACGACGACGAACTGAAGACCGAAGTGGGCGACATCCTCGCGGAGTACGAATCCGAGATCGACCGCTGGCACGTCGAGACCGAAAAGCGGACCGAAGATATCGCTGCCGCCGAAGGCGTCGAGCCCCCGAAAGAAGAGGGCGGTCCCAACTCGACGATGACATGAGCGGAGTGCTCCGCGTCGAAGCAGGAGAGCTGTCGGCCGACGAAATTATCGACGCCCTCAATCAGGGACGGCGGATCATCGTCGCCGTCGATATCGTCGGCGGCACCCACGAGGTCGCACTCCGGTACGATGGCGAGACCTACCACTGTGACACGCCAACAAACCTTCACCGGCACACCGAAGAGACGGAGATGCGTGGCTGCCTCGATCGGATGGGGTACGCGGCTGACGACTGACTCGCAGCCCGCTCGGTATCGCTCCAGCGGCGACAACACCGCGACGTGTTCACTGTGGCCCGAGCCGGGCTCGCAGTGGCTCCGAGCCGGGCTCGCAACGACAGTACGGCACGGGTAGCGCCAATACGGTCGGCTTTCGCCGCTCACGATGGCGACTTTTAACCGGAGCGGCGTCGAATCGGGTTCCATGAGCGATCCCGACATCGAAGATCTCGTCGGCGACGCGTCTCCTTCGTTCGAACACGTACTCTCCTGTGTGTTCGGCGTCCAAGATCACGAGAGTCGGACGTACCTAACGCTGCTCGATTATCCGGGAAGCACCGTCGCTGAACTCGCCGAGACCCTCGATCGGGACCGGTCGAACGTGAACCGCTCGCTATCGACGCTCCGCGAGAAGGGGCTCGTCGAACGTCGGCGCCGGCTACTCGATTCGGGTGGGTACGTCTACCAGTACACGACGATTCCGGTTTCGGAGGCGAAGGCGCGGCTCCACGAAGCGCTCGACGAGTGGGTCGATGGCGTCCACGCGGCGATAGACGAGTTCGACCCGGACGAGCGGAAGTGAGGCTCTACGATCCGTTTTCGTCGTCCGCTTCGTCCCCGTCGTCCGTGGCGCTCAGTCCCTCGTCATCGGGTCGTTCGAGGGCTCTCGGAACGTCGTGGTGTTCGGAGTAGCCGTCGAACCAGCGAGCGATTCGTTCGATTCGGTCGACGATGTGGGCCGGTTCACCGGACCGAGACAGTTCGTGACCCTCTCGCGGATACCGGACGAATCGCGTGTCGACGCCGTTCTTCCGGAGGATTCGGTGGTATAGCTCCGCGGTACAGATCGGGGTTCGCGTGTCGTCTTCGGAGTGGATCAGAAGCGTCGGCGTGTCGACTTCGTCGGCACAGCCGGTCGGTGACTGCTCCCACAGCCACGCGGGCTCCTCGGAGGGGACCGTATCGAAGTCGCCTTCGAGGAGCTTGTACGCCCCGTCGGTCGAGCCGTAGAAGCCGGTGAGGTCGTAAACGCCGCGTTGGGAGACAGCCGCGCGGAAGTAGTCGGTCTGTCCGACCGTCCACGCGGTCATGAACCCGCCGAAGGAGCCGCCCGTAACGAACGCGTTCGTCTCGTCGACGTACTCGCGGTCGGCGACCGTCTCGACGCCGGCCATCACGTCGTCGAGAGTGATCGCGCCCCAGTCGCGCTCGATCGCCTGCAGGAACGACTCGCCGTAGCCCGAGGATCCGCGCGGGTTCGACCAGAAGACGACGTATCCGCGGGCCGCGAGCGTCTGGAACTCGTGCCACATCGTCCCCGCGGTCGACCACATCGCGTGAGGGCCGCCGTGGATCTCGACTGCGAGCGGAAACGTCGAATCTCCCGTGTCGTCCGCGTCGTCCGAATCGAACCCGGGCGGCGTCAACACCCAGCCCTGGATCTCAATGCCGTCTGAGTCGAATCGGATCGCCTCCGGCTCGGCGATCTCGCGTTCGGCCAGGTACTCGGCGTTCAGCTCCGTCAGCCGCGCGGTGTCGCCGCTCCACGCGTCGTACGTAAAGACGTCACCCGGGTGGGTCCACTCGCTGGCGGCGAAAGCGACAGCGACCTCGCCCGGGCCGGCGCCGTCGTCGCCGCCGACGGTCGCCCCTGAGACGGTTCCGGGCCGGAGGAGCCGTGTCGGCTCCTCGCTCCCGTCGCTCGGGACGTGCCAGATCGCGGTCGTTCCCTCATCGGGAGTCGAAAAGTACAGCGTCGCGTCGTCCGGACCCCACTGTGGAGCCGCTTCGGAGCCGAGACCGCGGTCGAGGTCGACGGTGAGATCGGTGATGTCTCCGGTTTGGCGGTCGAGGACGCGGAGCCCCGTCTGCTGCATCGATATCCGTTCGGGCTGGGCGTGAGTAAAGGCGATCCGCCCGTCCGCCGTCGCCGCGAGCGACGCGCCCCACCCCGTCGTCGTGTGAACGCGCTCGGTGTCACCGGTCGAGAGATCGTGTGCGCGGATCGCGATATCGACGGCGTCGTCCGGGTCGTCGCCGACCTCCTCGGCGTAGTAGAGCGTCTCGGGGTCGCCCCACTCGGGGCCGGAGCAGTCCGCGTCGCGATCGGTGACTCTGGTGACGCCCGTCTCTGGGTCGTCGTCAGTCGCCCCGCCGGCAGTGGCGTCCGCGTCGACGACGTACACGCCAGATCGTCGCCCGTCGAAGTACTGTTGGCCTGAGCGGTAGACAGTGCGGTCGATAACGCGCGGGTCGGGATGCGCTTCCGGCTCGAACTCCTCGGGAACAGACAGGTCACGGTTCTCCTCACGATCCTCGGCAGTCACCGACTGGACGAACGCGATCCGGTCGCCGTCGGGCGACCACGCGATCTCCGAGACCCCACCGACGACATCGGTAAGACGGCGGGCCTCCCCGCCGTCTACCGGGAGGATCCACAGCTGTTGGCGATCGTCGGCAGCGCCTCGGGTCGAGGTGAAGGCGATCCGGTCGCCGGAAGGGCTCCAGCGCGGCTCCGCGTCAGATCCCTCTGCGAGCGTGAACCGTCTGGAGTCGCCGCCGTCGATATCGACGAGATACACCGTCGACTCGTACTCGTCGTCCCCGTTCGGCTGTTGACGGAGGAAAGCGACCCGGTCTCCGTCGGGCGATATCCGCGGATCGGCGGGTTTGGCGATATCGTGGTAGTCGGCCGCAGTGACTCGTGCCATGAGAACCGGTTGGGCGCCGGGCTCAAAAGCCGTCGGGAGTCGGAAATGCAACCGGGCGGAAGGCGGCCAAGTGGAACGGCGGCCAAATGAAAAGACGAGATCGCAGTCCGAGAGCGAGCCAGCAGACCTCGCTACTCGGCGTCGTTGTCGAACCCGAGCGAAACCCCGTCCGCGTCGACGGTCGCGCCTGCCGCGCATACCGGATGCTCGAACGCTGCGCCGAGCAGTTCCGTCGCCGCTGCCGCAGGATCCGGCGTCTCTGCTGTCGCCGCGACAAAATCGTACGGCTCAGGGCTGTTCGTCTCGTAGGTGGCGACGATCGTCGGTTCGTCGACGGCTTCGACGAGCAGTGCGTCGCGACGGACGACGCCTATCGTCGCTGCGTCCGCGCCGATAACGCCTGCGATTCGGGGCGTGTCGTAGTCGTCCTTCTCGAAGTCGAGCGCGAGCAGCGACGTTGCCAGAGCGTCACGAGCAGGATATCCTAATTCGAGTTTCTCGGCGATCGGATCGACGTGTGAGCCGTTTCCGACGACTGCGAGGGGTTCGTCGGTCGGCGTGTCGACCCGTCGCGCGCAGTTGTACGAGACGTAGGGGTTGTCCGTCTCGGGAGCCTCGGGCGTCGGGCCGACAGTGAGGGTCCCGTCGCGGTCGATCACCCGGCGGTTCGGGAACGAGCGCGAGGAGACGCGATAGGCGCCGACACCGGGCGCAACGACGACGAATCGTCCAATATACATACAACTTCGTGCGTATGCTGACGGCTAAAATACATCGATATACGCACGTTTGACGATCAGTTTGACGATCAGTTTGGCGATCGGTTCGGATCAAAAAGGCACATCTCGCGAGCGACTGTCAACGGATGACAGAGGGCGAGCGACGCGCAACGCTTACAAACACGGACGAGTTACTCGCTGTTACGCGCAGTCCATTGGGGTAGTGGCCAATCCTGAAGCCTTCTGGGGGCTTCGACCCTGGTTCGAATCCAGGATGGACTATTCTCGCTGCTCGCCCCTGCGGTTCGTTCCATAGATACTCTCCGACTGTGCCGGCATTCGTCGGTCGTTCCGGCATCCGGCGGACGCGTTGTCGTTCGATCCCTTCAAACGGTGCGTCTTTCTCGTTTCATGTGGAACTGAAGCTGCCTCACATACTGCGGTTTCCAAGAGAAGCAAAGGGGTTGTTACTTCTCCACATCGAGGAGCGCGACGCGCTCACGAACGATGTCGGCGAGGTCTCCCACGGTCGCCGCGAGTTCGCGGTCGGTGACTCCGTAGAACTCACGGACTCGGTTCGCGTCGTAGTTCAACAGTGAGTCGCTGTCGGACGTCGATGATCGGTCGTCTGAGGTCGTTCCATCGTCTGACGTCGTTCCGTCGTCGACCGAACGCAGTTCCTCAGCGATCGACTCGACTGCAGCTTCGAGGTCGGCCACCGACCGCTCGGCGCCGGAGACGCTCCCGAAGTCCGCGACGAGTACGACCGTTCGCTGATCGCCCTCGGAGACGCCGAGTGCAAGAGCGCGGTCGATCTGGCGGCGCCCCGCCGCATACAGGAGGACCTCCACGCCGGGATCCCGAGCAACCGCCTCGCCGCGAGCGATCGAGCGGGCCGCAAGCCGAGCCGCCTCACGGAGGTGTCCCTCGGAGACGACGAGGTCCGCGTCGAACGCCTGGACGACCGCGCCGGTCTCTTCGGCGATCGCGTCGAGCGCCGCGAGGAATTCGTTGAGATCGGTTATCGAAGCGGTCCCGTGGACGAGTCGAACCGCGGGACTCGATAGAGCCGACGTCGAGGCGGTCTGCCCGGAGTGTTCGGGTGATTCGCTCATTCGAAATCACCCAGGCTCGCCTGCCCGTCGCCCTCACCGTCGCCGCCGGAGCCGGCGGTCGCCGCGGCGGAGGCCGATTTGTCGGGACGGACGTGCTCCATCGACGGGTCCTTGCGGCCCGCGTGTTCAAGGATACGCTCTGCGGTCTTCTCGCGGCCGCGGAGCGCACCGAGGACGACCGTTTTGTCGGCCTCGCGGAGGTCGGCCCGGGTTTCGACGCCGGCCTCGTACAGCCGGCGAGCGCGCTTCCGGCCGACGTTGCGGACGCCGGCCAGATCGAGGAGTTCCTCGCGGACTCCGTACTCGATCCGCTTTCTCGCCTCGCGGACGGCGACGACGGTGTCGCCGTCGACGCCCTCAACGTCGCGCGCGAGCGTCTCTGCCGCACGGAGGAGCCATTCGGCGGTGTCGACCTTGCCGCGGATGTCGCCGGGGCCGACCCCGTATCGCTCCGTGATCCGGTCTTCGTCGACCTCGTTCGCCCAATCTTCGAGGAGCCGAGCGGTCTTCAGCGACGCGAGCCAGTCCTCGAAGCGGACGTCCTCGTACTCGGAGGGGACGTCGCCGAGGAATTCGGCTTCGCGCTCGTAACAGAGCTCGGTGTACGTCTCGCGGTCGCCCGACTTCAGGTACAGCTCGTACATGTCCGGCGTTCGGCAGACGAGATGGTAGAGGCCGAGCGGGGTGGCTTCGGGGGAGGAGGCGGTGTCGGCCGCCGCTGGTTCTGCTGCGTCGCTTTCGTCAGCGTCGCTTTCGGCGGCATCGCTTTGATTAACAGGGCTGTACGTACCGAATCCCGGCTCGTCGCCGTCGGCGTCCGGCTCCTCCATGACGAACTCGCTGGGGCGCTCGGAAGCGATGCCGTTGGTCGTGGAGCCATCTCCGACCGCAACCGTCCGGAGCCCGTCGATCATTTCGGCGGCACTCATCGGATCGAGATAGAGCCGCGAGACGGTGTGGCCGATACCAGTCGCGGTGAGGCTCTCCGTGTTGCCCTCGCGGTCACGGTCGACGAAGTCGTTGATCGCGAGGTAGTCAAGCACGGTGTCGGTGACTGCGGCGAGGCGTCCTTCATCGTCGGTCTGGGTCGCGTAGAGCGTGTTGTCGAGAAACGAGAGGAGCCCGTCTCGGGTGGAGGCGAAGCCGGAGGCGACGGTGGCGAGCACGTGCGTTCGGAGGGCGGGCTCGGCGGCGAGCTTCGAGCGAACCGGCTCGGCCTCGGCCCAGAGGTAGCGTTCGAACAGCTCATCTTTGGTGTCGGCGTCGCTGGCGAGCAGCACGGCTTCGCCGTACGGGTCGAGTCCGGGACGGCCCGCGCGCCCGCACATCTGGTGGATTTCGAGCACGTCGAGCGGCTTCATCCCGCCGAACTCCCCGTCGTACCGCCGCCAGTCGCGAACGATCACCCGGCGGGCGGGAGTGTTGACGCCGGCGGCGAGGGTCGGCGTTGCGGAGATGCACTTGATCAGGCGGTCGCGGAACGCGTCTTCGACGAGAGAGCGGTGTTCGCTCGCGAGCCCGGCGTGGTGGAACGCGGATCCCTGCTCGACCGCGTCTGCGAGGTCCTCGGAGGTGTCGGTGTCGGAGACACCGCGGATCTCGTCGGCGAGCTCGCGGAGGCGGTCGCGCTCCGCGTCGGTGAGTCGAGCGGCCGTGACGTCGGTGAGCTTGCGGGCGGAAGACTCAGCGTTGCGCCGGGAGTTGACGAAGACGAGCGAGGAGCCGCCCTGTCCGTCTTCCTCGGTATCGAGCGCGTCCCCGACGAGACAGGCCGTCTGGTCCTCGCCGCGGTCGACACGCACCTCGCGTTTGCTGCCGTCGTCGAAGTCGATGGCGTTGCCGAAGTGGACGCCGCTGCGGAGATCGATCGGTCGCCAGTCGGACTCGACGAGTTCGGCGTCGAGCCACTCAGCGATCACGTCGGCGTTGCCGACGGTGGCCGAGAGCGCGACCGTCTGGAGGCCGGGGTTCACTTTGCGGAGCTTCGCGAGCGTGACTTCGAGGGTCGGGCCGCGGTGGGCGTCGTCGACGAGGTGGACCTCGTCGCTCACGACGCAAGTGAGGTCGTCGATCCACGGCGCGCCGTTGCGGATCAGCGAGTCGACTTTCTCGCTCGTGGCGACGATGATGTCGCGGGTGGCGAGCCACTCGCCGTCGGAGTCGTAGTTGCCCGTGGAGACGCCGACCGTGATCCCGTGGTCTTCCCAGCGTTCGAACTCGGTCTTCTTCTCGCTCGCGAGCGCGCGAAGGGGGACGATATAGAGGGCCTTTCCGCCGCGCTCGATCGACGAGAGCATGGCGAGTTCGGCGATCAGCGTCTTCCCAGAGGCCGTGGGGACCGCCGCGACGAGGCTCTGGCCGTCGACGACACCGGCCTCGACGGCGGCCGCCTGAGGCGGGTAGAGTTCGGCGACGCCCTCCGCTTCGAGCGCCTCGCCGACGCCCGCGGGCAGCCCGGAGAGCGAACTCGGTTGCATTACCCGTGGTTGGTGCCCGTTCCGGTTTAAATCGTCGGAAGTGAGCGGTGGTCGCGGGCCACCAAGAACAGAGCCAAATATGGTAATAGTTTATAAATCAAACCGCGGTGGCGCGCTCCGGTGAGCGGCTGCCACCGGCGGTCGCGAACCGAGCGCGAGGGAGTCGGTCGGCCGGAGCGAAGCGGAGGCCGGGCGACGAGGCTGGGGAGGGCTGAGGTGCTGTACGGTCGCGGTCGGGTGGGACTCAAAGGGGCAGTCGCGAGGGCGGCACAGGGGACGCAAGCACCGCAGGAACGAGCGCAGCGAGTGACGAGGAGCACAGCGAGCGTGCGCCGCCCTCGTGGCTGGGGCTTTGGAAGCCGTCGCCGCCGATCCCCCAGTTACCGCGTATGGCCGAGCGACCGGGGTTTTGGAAGCCGTCGCCGCGCTAGCAGCGATTTATAAACAAACGATCGAGTGGTCGATACGACACACCGACACCTCAGCAACTACGTAGAGACAGAGTACCGAATCAGGGCGCGACACCGACCGTCAACAGCGTCCCCCACGTCCGGTAGCGATCGACCATCGCCTCGCGGGACTCCCAGTTGTCGGTCGGGAACGCCGACGCCGGCGGAATCTCGATCTCTCGGTCTGGAACGGTGTCTTGTTCGGCGACGTACAGGCCGGCCTCGCGGAACGCCTCCCGGTACTCCTCGCGGGACCACAGCGTCATTATCACCGAGATGTTCTCCTGCCACGCGTGGCTCGCCTCGTTCTCGGCGTAGTAGTTGACCGCACAGTAGAACGTCCCACCGGGTTTCAGCACGCGCCGGATCTCACGGAGCGTGTTGTGCGGGTCGGCCGCATAGTAAAACGCCTCCATCGAGAAGACGTGGTCGAACGAGTCGTCGGCGAACGGGAGCGCGTCGAAGTCGCCGACGAGGAATCCGACGGCATCGTCATCGGTGTAACTCCGGGCGTTCCGCGTCATTTCGGGTGCGCCGTCGAGTCCGTACCCGCAAGCGATCCCCCGCTCGCGGAGTGCGCGGAGCGCGTAGCCGGAGCCGGTGCCGAGATCGAGAACGGCGTCGCCTCGCTCGACCGGTAGTCGCGCGAGAACGTCTTTCGCGGTGTGCCAGTGGCGGTCTTCCATCCCGCGGTCTTTCCCCGATGTCGCCCACGCGTCGAACTCCTCGCGAACGCTCATATCCGGTCGACGGCCGGGAAGGTGAAAACCGGTTCGGAGGTGATCGGTCTCGAAATCCGGCGCCAAACGCGCCGAAGAGCGTCGGCGTTTTATCAGTCGGGGCCCCTTCGACGGTATGAAACGGCCGAAAGCGCTTCGGCGCCCGAAGTTCCGGCTCGCCGACTCCGCACAGCAAGCGGTCGGCGGCTTTCTGCTCGCCGGCCCCTTCGTCGTCACGGAGGAGGTGTGGCTGCTGGCCGCCGGGATGAACGCGTTCCAAGCGGTCGCGACCGCCGGTGTCGTCGCCGCGATCGGCTACGCCGCCCTCTATCGGGCCGACACCGACCGCGATCCGAGCGCCGAGCGCGACATCGTCGGGATACCAGTTCGATTCATTTCGCTGCTGGTCGTCGCGTTCGGTTCCGTGCTCCTGCTCGCCGTGCTGTTCGACGCGCCAGAT
>LKMY01000102.1 GCA_001564205.1 Nanohaloarchaea archaeon PL-Br10_U2g5 | reverse complement strand
TCGCCGACCGCGATGCGCATGCTGAAGTACGCGTTCAACATGACCGACGACGGACTGGTCGGTCAGCAGGTGTTCGCCGGCGAGGCGACGCGGCTGGCGTACATGACCGAGGAGGCTCAAGAGGGCCGCGACGCGTTCTTGGAGAAGCGAGAGCCGGCGTTCCGTGAGTATCCGTGGCACTACTGAGGCGTCGCCGATGTTTCGCCGTTATCGGCGCTCTATGGCGAGTGTTTTCGGGGCTGGAGCAGTACAAAAGCGAGTGCCCGATCTACCGAGAAGAGTGGGTATATGACTGGTGAGGTCGTGATTGGTAGTAGCTTTAGGGTGATAGACCTCGACGCGACCTTGGTCAGTCTCGTGCTGACAATCGGTGCTCCCGTACTCGTAGCCCTGTACTACCTAGAGGGGCTGCTAGTCGGGAAACTCCTTCATCCGTCCGTCTTATTCATCATGTACGTCGTGATCACGGAACCGAGCGTCTCGGTGATGGTGATCGTGGCCGCCATCTGTGTCGCCTCCGCGACGGCTGGCCAGTGGGCGCTGTATCGCGGGTTCAACGAAAACATCGAACAGGGACCGATTGCGCGGGTGCTTCCGTATCTCGATCGCGTTCCCGCACTCGTCGAGCGCCGGATCGGTGATCGGCGGATGATGTTCGTCGGGCGGCAGTTCGACCGGTTTGGTGGACCCGCGATCTGCGTCTCTAACGCGACTCCCGGACTGCGGGGGCTGATGACGATCGTGGCCGGGCTGAGTGGCTATCCGCCGCGCCAGTTCGTCCTCCTTTCAGCAGCTGGAAACGCGATCTACATGACGATCCTGCTAGCGGTCGCGAACGGCCTGTTAAGCTTGCTTGGATTCGCTCCAGAAGTATCCTGGCTCCCGCTGGGATGACAATCTGTGTTATCTCAATAGCACGATTCACCCCTCCGCTCACAGATCGGTCGCTCGCCGAGGTCGCGGGTCGCAACGCTCCCCGCTCGTTAGGTGAGACACTCACGATGTTCGTGTCTCACAATGCGGGGGAAGGGATTCGAACCCTCGAACCTCTACAGGAGCGGATCTTAAGTCCGCCGCTTTTGGCCAGGCTCAGCCACCCCCGCGCAGGGTTGGGTACCGGCGGCGGGGTCAAACCCCTTTCGGATGCGATCGCAACCGGGTCGGCGGTTCACTCGGTCGCGAGGTCCTACCAGTCGACGGAAAGCGTGCCGTCACCGTGTGGGTCCGGCGCTATCTCTTTATCAGTGCGCCGGTCGACTACGTGGATCACACCCGCGTCCTTCTTTGCGGGGCACACCTCCGCAGCCCGGACGTTCTCCTCGAGCTCGTCTTCGCTGATGTAGTACGACTGCGGCTTCGCCATCCCGCTCTGGATATCCATCACCCAGTTGTCGCCGACTTCCGCGCATTTTCCCGCCCCGAAACACTTGTTTGCCTCAAAAATGATCTTGTACGGCTTGTCTTCGACCGGCGGCCCCTCTCCGCCGATGTCGCTCGCGCGCACGACCGCTTCCCGGTCGACGTCCGCCTCGTCGCTCATACCGGATATCAACGTCGACGGGACTTTCCTCTGTCGGTCGTTCTCGGCGCGCAAGAGAGGCGGAACCGGTGACGCTTCGGTCTCATTCCTCGACGTGTTCCGCGAGGAGCCGGTCGGCATGCTCGGCCGACTCCGCGAGCTCCCAGCGGACTTTCTCGGAGTCGCGATACGCCAGAACCTCCTTCAGCTCGTCGCGGAGGACACCCGTGCCGAAGCCGACCGAGTTACCGTCGGCGTCGCCCAACTCGTACAGCGCGTAGCGGTTCGGTGCCGCTCCGACGGTCGACCGATCGAGGTCGCGCCACGGCTTCGCGAGGCTCATCGGTGCACGTCGAGCCCGTCGTCTGGCGCTGCGACGATCTCGAAGCTTCGCTCCGTCCAGCCGTCCTCGACGAAGACGAACACGCGTCCACCGGCGATTTCGGGATCGGCGATCACCTCGTTTTGCTGGCCCGTCCGCCCGACGATCACGCCGGGGAACACCTCGTCACGCTCGCCGTCGTCCACGATAACGCGGCCGACCCCGGAGTCTTCCAGTATCCCGTCGTCAGTGTCGTAGTCGTTTACGTACGTCATCACGCCTTCCGTCTCCGTCGGGTCGGTGACGAGCACGTGCGTCTCCTTTCCAGGGCCGGCCGTCACCGATCCCTCGACGGCGTCTGGTACGCCCCGATACAGCGTCGTCCGCCCGTCGAGATACTCAAGCACGACCCCCTCCTCGCGGAGATCGACTCCGATCGACGTCGGTGGAACGTCGCTGCGTGAAGGTGCAGACATGCGCGTCGGTCGGGGCGCCCGCCTCAAAAGGGGCGCGATGGGCGGTGCGCCCGTCGGCACCATCGGCGATCGTCTGACACCCGCCGCCTCAGTCGTGAGAATCGTGGATACCACATTTAAGTCCCCTCCGCTGGGAAGGTGTGGTATGCAACGGACGCGGCGGGGACTGTTAGCTTCCGGCGTTGCTGCCGGGATCGCCGGATGTCTCGGCGTCGAAGGCGTCGAGTATCCCGACGCTGAAACCGATTCCGACACCGATCCGGAAGCGCCGGACGGCGATACCGACACCGAGAACGGTGAGGGGTCGGACGACGAGGAGACGGTCGACGACCCGACTCCCGTTTCCAACGAAGCGCTTGCAACGGCGACACGTCGCGTCGTCGACGACGCGGTCTGGTTCGCGACCGAGTACCCCGAGGCAGTCAAGACGTATCGGGACGCGATCCGGAGTCTCGTCTCTGAGATCGACGATGTCCGAACGAACGTGGAGACGGACGGCGCAGCGACAGACGCGATGGTGGGCCAGTTAGACGACGCCGCTCGGACTGCGGCCGACAGGGCTGCTGCGGCGTTGGAACCACACTTTCGACCACGTTCACGGATCCGTTCGCGCGCCGACCGACACGTCGACGGTCTCCGGCGGTTCGCACAGCGCGACGACATCGATCGGTTCCTCGAAGAGCTCGGGCGGATGCGACGCGAGTTCGCGGCGATCGGCACTGCCACGTACGCCAGAGAGACGTTTTCTCGAGACCCGATCCACAATCGGCTCCTCGATCGGCTGCTGTATCCGCTTCCCGACGACCCCGAACGACGACGAGAGATCCGCGACACTGCGTTCGTCGAGGTGGCCGTTCCGATCCGTGGCTTCTCGACGTTCGCACACGAGCCGTACGACGACGAGCAACACGATCGATCCCGTATCCCGCGGATATACGGCGACGCGTACGAACCGGACCGACGCGAAGAGCTCCGGGCTCGGCTCGGTCCGATTCCCAGCCCGGCAGATCGGACCGAGGAGCTGTTCGTCGCATTCGCGACGCGCCCGCCGGCCGGTAACCGGCCGAGCGAAACGTTCGAGGGGTGGGCGTACGAGCTCGGTGGAACTCCCGTGTACGTCCAGCGATATGTAGACGCCGAGACGGCGGGCGATCGCGTGGAGTCGATACTCGCGGCCGGATCGACTGAGGGGACGGCGCCGATCGATCCCGACGCGACCGCGTCTGGGTCGGACGTCTCCGGCGTCGATACTGATGCTGACGGGAGTGCTGTTACCGAGAGTGACGGCGATAGCGGTGACGACGAGGGCGACGAACACGGAGCCGGACCCGATGGCGACGTGGAAGCGAAGCAGGGCCCGACCCGATGGCACCGTTTCTACCATCACGAGGCGTCTGGCGAGCGGTACGGCTTCGACGAGCACGCCGGCGTTCAGTATGGCTACGTCACGCAGGCGGGCGAGTTCGTGCTTGCGACCGGGTTTTCCGGAGACGCATGGGAAGAACGCACGGGATGGCGACGCCGGCTCGCCGACGGGTGGGCAGTCCAGTGAAGAACGCCGACGGAGTCGGTCTCATTACGGCTGTGTTCATCGTTGTCGGCGGCGGCGTCGGCCTCGTCGGCGCCGTGGCGACCGGCTGGGCCGAAGCCTCGCTGGCGACCGCTGCGACCGGTGAGACCGCGCGGTTTGGCCCCGTGTTCGTCGCACAGACGTATCTCGCCGTCACTGCCGCTGCGCTCGCAATCACCCCGCTGCTGGCGGGAGTCCTCGGCGTGCTCGTTGGCTCACGCGCGTACGACGCAAAGGAGGCGGCTGCGACCTGCGGGCTCGGTGCCGGAATCGGCGCGCTGGCGTACGGGCTCGTCACTGTCGTCCTCATCGTCGCGTCGCAGGGCGAGGCCGCCGCGCAGGCCCACGGGATTACAGACGCCGCCGGGTCCCTCGCCACGGCGGGCCTCGTTTCCGGCGTTATCGGCGCGGTGACCGGCGTGTTAGGATCGATGACTGGGTGACGAAATGAGAAACCAGCGACGAGCCGATCGGGCATGCGGTTTTAATCCCCACGGCGACAACCACAGATCCATGTCGGGTCCGCTCTCTAGACGACGGTTCGTGGCTGCTGTCATCCCCGGGCTGTTGGCGGGGTGCCTCGTGGAGTCCGAAGAGGGCGCGGCAGGATCGGCGGACAGCGAGAACGACTCGGAAGCTGATACCGAGGAATCGGTAGCTGATACCGAGGACTCGGAAGCGACTGACGACGGAGCCGATGACGACTCGACGGAGAACGACGAGACCGGGTCCCGACGGACCGACGACGCTCTCCCCGACGAGATCGGTCCCGACGGCTCCGGACTCGTCGTCACGAACGTCGACGTGTTGCGCGTGACCGACGGCGGCTACGAAACGACCGTCGACGCGCGATTGACCGTCGAGAACGCCGGTCGATTCAGCTACGGGATAGTGGAGTTTCGCGTTGACGCGTACGCGACGCGACCGAATTCGCCCGACCGCGGTGCAGTGGGTCATACCTACGTCGTTCGTCGGTTCTCTTCGGGTGACCGGTTCACCGACGGGACTCGCCGGTTCGACGTGTCGGTATCGTTCCGCAGCCGTGAGTCGCGGGCCCGCGCCGATCCCGACTGGTACGAGGTCGATGTCGCGGTCAGGCGTGCGGAGCCGGTGTAATGGAAGCGCCGGTGTGACCAGAACGGCTGTTCGCGTCAGTGGGTATCGCGCACGTCGACCGAGAGACTCGCCGTGATCGCTACCTCTTTGTCCGCGCTCACGAGCCGTGAGTGTATGGAGGGACGGGCAGCCGCGCTCGGTGCCGGCACCGTGTTGAACGCGCTCGCAACCGGAACAGGCGCGGCCTTCGGCATCGATGTCGAAACGCGCGCGACGGTCACACTGGACACAGACGCCCCCGATGTCGATGGGACGATCGCCGAAGCCCCAGACGCGGACACCGAACTGATAGAGCGCTGCGTTGCGCTCGCAACACAGCGGTGGGGTGACGGTGAGGGGGGAGCGGTCCGAACCGACAGCGACGTGCCGCTCGCAGCGGGACTCAAAAGCTCTAGTGCGGCCGCCAACGCGACCGTACTCGCGACGTGTGACGCGCTTGGACTCCGCGTCGGCGACGATTCCGAGGCCTCCGCGGTCGATGTCACCCGCCTCGACGCCTGTCGGCTCGGTGTGCGGGCGGCCCGTGAGGCGGGCGTCACCGTCACCGGCGCGTTCGACGACGCCACGGCCTCGATGCTCGGCGGCGTGACGCTCACTGACAACAGCGCGGATGAGCTACGAGTCCGCGAGGCGGTCGAGTGGGACGTGCTCGTGTGGACGCCACCGGAGCGCGCTTACAGCGCGGACGCTGATGTAGCCCGTTGTGAGGCCGTCGCACCGATGGCCGATCTCGTCGCGGACCTCGCTACCGACGGCCGGTACGCCGAGGCGATGACGGTCAACGGGCTCGCGTTCTCCGCCGCGCTTGGCTTCGACGCCGATCCCGCGGTCGAGGCGATGCCTCACGCCACTGGGGTGTCGCTATCGGGGACCGGTCCGAGCGTCGTCGCCGTCGCGGAGCCGGACGATCCCGACGTCGACCTCGACGCGGTCGCCGACGCGTGGGGTGACCGCCCCGGAACGCTCCGCCGAACGACTACCCGAAACGACGGCGCCGCCGTCAACTGACTACCCATGAGTAACACACCGAACCCCGAAGAGATGAGCCTCGACGAACTGCGACAGGAGATCGAGGACATCGACCGCGAGATCGTCGAGCTGATCGCCCGCCGAACCTACGTCGCTGACACCGTTGCGGCCGTGAAATCGGAGCGCGACCTCCCAACGACCGACGAGGGGCAAGAAGAACGCGTGATGGACCGAGCCGGTGCAAACGCCGAACGCTTCGACGTCGACGCCAACCTCGTAAAGGCGATCTTCCGGCTGCTGATCGAGTTGAACAAGGTAGAACAACGAGAGAGTAGATAGGGCCAAGAACGGCATTTATAGGGCTTATACCTCCGTATTAGCTCACGCTCTTCGAGAGCTCAGCGCCCGCCTTGAATTTCACCGTGTCAGCGGTGTTTCCGTCGTCTACG
>LKMY01000101.1 GCA_001564205.1 Nanohaloarchaea archaeon PL-Br10_U2g5 | reverse complement strand
TCGTTCTGATATGACCGAGACCGCCGACGAGACCGAGATCATCGACGGGAACGCCGTCGCGGCCGACGTGCGCGACGAGGTCGCCGACCACGTCGAAACGCTGGAATCGGCCGGTGTGACGCCCGGGCTCGCCACTGTGTTGATGAGCGACGACCCTGCCAGCGAGACGTACGTCTCGATGAAACAGCGCGACTGCGAGGAGGTCGGAATTGACGGGATCCACGTGGAGATCGACGCCGACGCCCCCGCGGAAGAGCTGTACGACACGATCGACGAGCTCAACGAACGCGAGGACGTGCACGGCGTCTTGGTCCAGCTTCCGGTGCCGGACCACGTCGACAAGCGGAGCGTCCTCCGGCAGATCGCGCCCGAGAAGGACGTCGACGGCTTCCACCCGGAGAACGTCGGCCGGCTCGTCGCGGGTGACGCCCGATTCAAACCGTGCACGCCTCACGGCGTTCAGCGGCTCCTCGCCGCGTACGATGTCGAGACGGAGGGAGCTGACGCGGTCGTCGTCGGACGCTCTGACATCGTCGGGAAGCCGATGGCGAATCTCCTCATTCAGAAAGGACCGCTCGGCAACGCGACGACGACCGTCTGTCACTCTCGAACCACGGACCTGGCAGGGAAGCTCGCGGACGCCGATATCGTCGTTGCCGCCGTCGGCATTCCGGAGTTCATCGACGGTTCGATGCTGAAGCCGGGCGCGACCGTCATCGACGTGGGGATCAACCGCGTCGACGCCGACACTCAGAAAGGGTACGAGCTGGTCGGCGACGTCGAGTACGACACCGCGAGCGAGGTCGCGGGCGCAATTACACCGGTCCCCGGCGGTGTCGGACCGATGACGCGTGCGATGCTCCTTTATAATACGGTGAAGGCGGCGGGGCTCCAGCACGACGTCGAGATCGACCTCGACTGAGCGGAGCGATCGGGTGATTCCGCCGACCAGTTCGGGTTGACAACCAATTCACGTCTGTGGTCAGTTCCGGGTTGACAACCGATTCACGTCTGTGGTCGGCTCTCGTCACCGGCCTCAGGCCGGTTTCTGATCTCGATTCGCCCCTCGATCTCCGGCTCGATCCCGCGTTCACGGGCGTAGTCGGCGAGCACCTCGTACTGGATATCGGCCTCGTCTATCCGGTGGCGCTGTGCGAGCGTCGGGAACTCGTGTTCGGAGTGGAGGAGGTACTCCGAGACGGCGACCGTGTACCGCTCGTCGGGGTCGATCGGCTCGCCGCCGACGGTGGCTTCGAGGATGAGCTCCGCGTCCGCGTCCCAGACGACCCGCGCGTTCGAGACGTGACCGTGCCACCAGTCGTCCTCGCCGAAGTCGACGTCGGGCGCGCCCATCTCGCGGAGAATACCATACAGTTCCGCGCCCGTCACGGACGCAAGCGTCACCGGCTCCTCGAAGGGAATCAGACTGATCAGATCGGCTTTCGTCACGTCGCCGTTCCACGGGTCTCCCTGCCGAAGTCCGCCGGCGTTCGACAGCCCCACGTCGGCGTCGAGCGCCCATCGGAACGCGTCGGCGACGAAGTTCCCGACACGACACTCCCCGCCGTGAACGACCTCACTGGTCCGATCGACTGGAGCGGCAACCCTACCGACGACCTCGTCGAGGTCGGCAGCGGCCATCCGCTGGGCGAGCGCGTCTTCGAGCCCGGCCGCAGGCGCCGCGCCGTCGGGCTCGTGGAGCGTCGCAGTGGGCCGTGTACCGTTCGCTCCGTGTTCGCCCTGGAGGTCGACTTCGACGACCGCCTCACCGTTGACGCCGGGGCGCACGAGGAGCGTGTCGGCGATTCGCTCGTTGCGCCGGCTGTGAACGTGGCCACCGAGGATCACATCGACGTCGAGCGCGCGGGCGAGGTCGTCGTCACCCGCACCCAGGTGCGAGAGGACGACCGCGTGATCGAGGGCAGGTGTTTCGGCGCGCATCTCGGCGAGCGCGTCGCCCGCGGCCGCGACCGGATCGTCGAAGGAGAGTTCGGCAGCCATCGGATTCAGCGAGTCCGTCGCGGGGTCAGTGACGCCGACGAACCCGATCGTGGCGTCGCTGATGTCGTGGTTGGCACCGACACCGTCTCGCTCGTCGCTCCCGCCGAACTCCGCCGCACCACCGATTTCGCGGACCGTCCACGGAACGACCCCCTCTTCGCGACCGAAGGGCTCGCCGTCCTCGTCGCGGACGTTCGCGGAGACGAACGTGGCGGGCGCGTCTGCGACGAGCTCGCGGAGCGCGTCTGGTCCGTAGTCAAACTCGTGATTCCCGAAGGTGTCGAGGACGGTGTCGGTCGCAGCGTAGAAGTCGAGCACCTGCCGCCCGGTAGCGACCAGCGAGAGGACGCCGGGCGCGGTCGTGTCACCGGTAGCGACGACCGCAGCGTCGGCCCCGGAAAGCTCGCGGATCCGGCCGGCGAGACGGGCCGCCCGCTCGGGAGCGTCAAAGACGTTCTCGATGTCGGAGTAGTGGACGAGACGAACCATTAGCTGTCTCGACAGAGGTGCGAGCAACGCATAAAAAGCGTGGAGTTGGAATCCGCTCTTCGACGGACGTTACCACCAGCTGCGACAGGAGTTCACGTCGAAACCACGTGACCGATCGACCATCCCCGACCCGTGACCTCTCCTCGCACACGCACGGGACATTGAAAGCGCTTTTATGGATGTCCGGACTACGTCGGGTCACAGCCTCTGTGGGGTTGATGATGTGCTGTTCCGATAGGGACCGACCACGGGACGGACACGCGAGCCCGCACGGAGGATAGGAGAAACACATGCCCGTTTACGTAGACTACGAAACCCCAGCCGACCTCGCAGAGCGATCGCTTGAGGCGCTCGAGGTCGCCCGAGACACCGGTACAGTAAAGAAAGGAACCAATGAGACCACGAAAGCCGTCGAGCGCGGCAACGCTGACCTCATCATCGTCGCCGAGGATGTCTCCCCCGAGGAGATCGTGATGCACCTCCCCGAACTCGCAGAGGAGAAGGGCATCCCGGTCATTTTCGTCGACACGCAGGACGACGTCGGTCACGCTGCCGGCCTCGAGGTCGGCTCGGCCGCCGCCGCCATCGTCGACGCCGGCGACGCCGCCGACGACGTCGAGGATATCGGCGAGAAGGTCGCGGAGCTCCGATAACCACCCATGAGCGCAGAAGAGGGCACCGGCGACTCGACTACCGCCGAGGTGATCGAGGTCGTCGGCAAGACCGGGATGCACGGCGAGGCCATGCAGGTCAAATGCCGCATCCAAGAGGGATCGAACCAGGGCCGGATCATCACCCGGAACGTCCTGGGCCCCGTCCGCATGGGCGACGTGCTCCAGCTCCGAGAGACCCAGCGGGACGCAGACTCCATCGGAGGACGATAACCAATGGTCGAGACACGCACCTGTGACTTCACCGGAGAGGAGATCGAGCCCGGCACGGGCACGATGTTCGTGAAGACGAACGGACAGATACTCCACTTCGTCGATTCGAAGGCGGAGAAGAACTACTTCCTCGGCCGCGAGGCGCGCGACCTCGAGTGGACCGAAGAGGGTCGTCGCCAGGGTGAAGAAGAGTGAGCCACCACGACGAGCGCACCTTCGTGATGGTCAAACCCGACGGCGTCCAGCGCGGCCTCATCGGTGAGATCGTCTCCCGCTTCGAGGAGCGCGGACTGAAGCTCGTCGGCGGAAAATTCATCCAGATCGACGAGGAGCTCGCACACGAACACTACGGCGAACACGAGGACAAGCCGTTCTTCGACGGTCTCGTCGAGTTCATCACTTCCGGCCCCGTCTTCGCGATGGTGTGGGAGGGCGCTGACGCGACTCGGCAGGTCCGCGCGATGGTCGGCGAGACCGACCCCGCCGAGTCCGCCCCGGGAACGATCCGCGGCGACTTCGGCTTGGATCTCGGCCAGAACGTGATCCACGCGTCGGACCACGAAGACGAGGGTGCAAACGCCCGCGAGATCGGCCTGTTCTTCGACGAGGGCGAGCTCGTCGACTACGACCTCGACACCGCCGCGTGGGTGTACGAGGACGAGCAGCACTGAGCTGGAACCCGATCCCCCAGTCCACGGGCTGAATCGGCGGTCTCAGCCGAAGAGCTCAGTCGAGAAATTCTGCAAAGAAGTGTCGCCGTACGGAGTCATAGCGGTCACGCTGTCGACACACCGCGTTTCCGGTGAAAACCGAGTTGACTCCGTTTCAGTCGCTTAATTAGCGTGTTTATTGGTATATAAACGACTGAATTCCGACACCGTTTACGAGGTGTTGTGATCCCCCGCTCTATCGCGCCAGCGCAACGATCCGTCCGTCTTCGGTGACGACGACGACCTCGTCGCTACCGTCGCCGGTGAGGTCCGCGAACAGCGGGCCGGCGTAGACGACGGCGGAGCCGACGCCACCGCGAGCGGCGACCTCTCCGGTGCGGGTCATAACGAGGACGTTCCCGTCGCGGTTCACCGCGACCGGCCCTGCGGTTCCGTCGGTAGCGACGTTGCCGACGCCGGGAGCGTTGACCCGAGTCTGACCGCCGTACTGCTGTTTCCACGCGACCTCGCCGTCGAGCAGGTCGACTGCCCAGACGCTCCCGGCACCTCCGACGTGGATCTGGCCGGGACCGGCGTCGCCGACGGTAACGGGGAAGTCCTGCAGTCCGACCTCGTAGCGCTGTGAGCCGTCTTCGGCCTCTATCGTCTCCAAGTTCCCGTTCGTCCCGCCGAGCGCAAGGACCGGTCCGCGTCGCGTGTCCGCCGCGCTCCAACTCAGGGGCGTCACTGACGGTGTCGTTGTCCAGCGCGCGTCGCCACCTTCGTCAAGGAGAGATAGCGTGTAGTTACCGTCGCCGGTAACGGTCGCCACGGCGAGGCCACCGTTCGTCTCGTCGCCGGATTCGATGATCAGCGGCCGCCTGTCGGCTGGCTCGTCGAGCGCCGTCTCGAACACTTCGTCGCCGCCCTCGTCGACGACGAACACGGTACCATCTGTCGCTACCGCGGCGATTTCCGTTCGGCCGTCGTCGGTGAGGTCACCAGTCGCCGGCTGAAGGGGGGCGGACGCCTCGCTCGCATCGGCCTCGCCTGACCCGTTGAGATCGATCGTAAATCGCTCGCTGCCGTCTGCAACGTCGAGGACGACGAGTGAGCCGAATTCGGTAGTGAACGCGACGGCCGGATCTCCACCGAGAGTACCCGTTACGAGGGCACTGATCGCGGTTGGGTCGTCGGACGGTGCGTCGAGCCCGGCGTCCGCGAGGGGTGTCGTCCACTCGACATCGCCTCCAACAGTCGTGGCACGCACGGCCCGCTCTCCGTTTTCAACTGTCGACTGCAGGACGACCGAGTCGCCATCCATGCTGGCGATAACGGCGCCGCTTCCGTCGTCACCCTCGACGGGATCGGTCTCCCAGACGATCTCCGTGTCGATCGATCCCTCGTCGATGCCGACGAACGCGAAGAGGGCGACCCCGACACCTGTCGCGCCGCCGGCGAACAGGATCAGTGTCGCGAACAGAACGCGGCGGTCCATTACCGAGACGTTCGGCCGTCGCGGTGATACCGCTGTCGGATGCGGGAGAAAGCGAGCGTACCGCTCCGTCCCCGGGCTTGACCGTCTACAACAGGGTTCCGACGTGGTCAGCGCGCTCCTCACCGACGAGCTCTCGGAGCGTCACCGGGTCGCGCTCGCCGTTCGCGTTCACCAGATACGCGACACCGTCGCGGTCGCCGTAGACGCCCTGAAAATCGTAGACAAAGCCGTAGATGTCGGCGTCATCCCCCTCGTCGGTCTCGCGAGCCGTCTCGACCTGCTCGTGGACATTGTGCTCGACGAGGCGGTTCCGGACGCTCACTTCGGGATCTGTGGCATCATCGACGGCGTCGGCCGCGACCGCCGGATCGTCGAGTCCTCGCTCAACGATAGGGACGAGCTCCTCGATGTCCGCCTTCACGCCCGGTTCGTTCGGGAGTTCGCCGGTTCGAACCGCGGAGAGGGCGGCGCCGACGGCGCCACAACCCGTGTGCCCGACGACCGCGAGCACGCTCGTATCGGTGTGTCCGAGCGGATACGCCACGCTGCCGGCGAGTACGCGCTCGCCGTCGACGACATCGCTCACACGGTTCCCGATGTTGCCGGCGGTAAAGAGAAACCCTGGGCGGTCACTCGCCCACATCCCCTCTTGAGAGACTCGAGAGTCAGAACAGCAGACGGAGACGACCGGCGGGCGCTGTGCCTCGCGGTATTCGGCGAACGTATCGGGAGACAGTGAGGAGACGTGCTCGTCGTTGCGGTCGAGAAGCTCTGTAAGCAGACTGCCGGTCATGCCGGTTGATTCCGCAGGAAACATCAAAAGGATCGCGGAGTTGGCAAGTTTCCAATGAGACGAGCAAAGAGCCAACCGCACGAGCGGGGAAACAGTGACACTGGCGAATGTCTTGTGAGCTGAACGAGTGTCT